>WTGR01000759.1 GCA_011523485.1 Acidobacteriota bacterium | reverse complement strand
ATTCGATCGCGGGCGCGAGGATACGCCTGCACCTGTTCGGGGACCGCCTGGAGCTATACGTCCCCGGAGCGCTGGCGAATACGCTGACGCTCGACAGCCTGCACTTGCGCCAGGCAAGCCGCAACGAGTTGATCGTTTCGCTGCTGGCCCGCTGTCCGGCGCCGACGGGCATCGGCCGGGTGCACATGATGGACCGGCGGGGCGACGGGGTGCCGATCATCCGCAAGGAGAGCCGGGAGCTGTCCGGGCGCCTGCCCGAGTACAACCTGATCGACGAGAGCGAGCTCCGTCTCGTCATTCGGGCGGCGACCGCAGACCGGTGAACGGTCTCTCGAACGCAGCGACGATGCCGAGCACGAAGCGTCTCGTCTGCCTCGCGAACTCCCGCACACTCCATGGTCGATGCATTGCCGGCCGGGAGTGGAAAGGCACGGAAGCCGGCGGCTGGATTCGACCCGTCAGCGCCCGCGACGGCGGGGAGGTATCGGAGTACGAGCGCCAGTACGCGGACGGCAGCGATCCGCGGGTTCTCGACGTGATCGACGTTCCGGTTCTGGAATCACGGCCGAAGGACTATCAGACGGAGAACTGGCTGCTCGATCCGAAGTGCTACTGGGAGAAAGCGGGCCGCCTGTCGACGTCCGACCTGACTGTGTTGACGGATCCCGTCGCCCCGCTGTGGATCGACGGCCACAGCACCTACAACGGCCAGAACGACAAGGTCCCGCTGACAGTGGCCGGCGCGGTCACCGGTTCCCTGCGGCTGCTCCGCGTCAACCGGTTGCGGCTCCTCGTGTCCCGTCCCGGCGAGGCCTTCGGCAACAACAAGCGGCGGGTGCAGGGTCGGTTCCGGCATGCGCGAAGCGAGTACGCGCTGTGGGTCACCGATCCCGGCTGGGAACGGACCTATCTGGCGAAACTGAACGGCACATACGACATCGGCGAGTGTTATCTAACGGTCAGCCTGGGCGAACCGTACGGGGACGCGTGCTACAAGCTGATCGCCGCCATCATTCCCGCAACCTGAAAGCAAGCGATGCCTGCCGGGTGGTTCCCGCGCTCCCGGGCAGAGCGGATCCCAGAAGCACTCACGCAACAAGCCCATCGATTCGCACACCGGAACGAGACTCCGGCTGACGATTCCGCGCCGCAAGATGGACGCAACGGTGAGTTGCAGACATGAGGATTTTCACCATCGGCTTTACGAAGAAGTCCGCGAACCGGTTCTTCGAGCTGCTGCGAACATCGGGCGCGCGTCGCGTCGTCGACGTGCGGCTCAATAACGTGTCGCAACTCGCCGGCTTCGCCAAGCGGGATGATCTGGCCTACTTTCTCGCCAAAATCTGTGGCATGGACTACGTGCACCTGCCGGTGCTGGCGAACGAAGCAGATACTGGACGACTTCAAGAAGAAAGGTGGCGACTGGAGTACCTATGAATCACGCTTCCTGGACCTGATGCGCGTTAGACGCGTCGAGCAGACGGTCTCCAGGGAAACCGTCGCCGACGGCTGCCTGCTCTGCAGCGAGGACACGCCCGAGCATTGCCATCGCCGCCTCGTGGCGGAATACCTGGAGCGGCACTGGGGTGGAATCGACATCACGCACCTCGGATAGACACGCCGAGAACTTCAGTGAACGACAGCTTCATCGGTGACAAGAAAGATTTTTCCGTCGTCGTGCTCCATCTGCTCTGCTCTGGTGGACCCGCTCCAGGACGTCTATCAGGTTGCGGATCAGCGGCATGTCGTCGAAGGCGCCGCCGGCACCGAGCGCCTTTGCTGCAGGATCTCGGGGATGCGCCGTTCCGCGTGCTGAACGATGGCGACCGCGACCTGCCGAACGTCCCGAAAGTCCTGCTCGGTAGTTTCCCCGCCCCAGCCGGGATACTGGGCTTCTCCCCCGTAGTCCGACAGAAGACGCAGCTTCTGCCGGTCCAGCGGAGGCAGGTCTTCGCCTGCGTGCCGCGCCTGTTCGGCCAACCTCACCAGCCGTCGCGCAAGCCGTGCCGCGCTGACTCCGGGCGCCGGGTGCATTCTACGAGACTGCCGTGACACTGGGGATCGAACTCGACCGCGAGGACGACGGCCGGTCGGCTGGCCGAGGTTGCATCCAGCGGTCGCCGATGCGGACGGGTCAGGGGGTCGGCGACAGATCGCGGCACGGCCTGCGCGCTTCTCCTGCCGCTCAAGGCCGAGCGCCGCGACCGTCAGGCGCGCTGCGTCTCGAACGAGGCCAGGTTGCGCGTCTCGCGGCTGAACTCCACCGCCAGCAGGTGGATCGGCAGGCCGAGGCGGCGATACTTGTCGGCGTAGCCGCGCTCCCGAAGCTGCGTCATCGCGGCGCCCGGCGCGGTCCGCTCCGCCACCTTGAACTCGATCAGGTAGACGCCGTCACCGGTGCGCACCGCCATGTCCGCCCGGCCCCGGCTGCCGCTGTCCTCCGCCGCGACGTCCAGCCCCGCCATTGCGAACAGCGAGTAGAAGACGCTTGCATAGTAGCCTTCGTAGGCAGCGATGTCGTTGCGCGTGTGCCACTGGTAGGGAATGGCGGCGAGGATCGACCGCAGCAGCGTCTCCAGGCCCGCCCAGTCGTTCGCTTCCAACAGATCCGCGAGCCGGCAGGCCTGCTCCATCCGTTCCGGCGCGCGTCCGGCCAGGCGGTTCAGCAGGCTCTCGTTCAGGCTCTGGCGCACCTCGCGGTTCGGATAGCCCAGCCGGTAGAACGCCCGCCCGCGACGCCGCTCGACGCGGCGAATCGTCAGGTACCCCGTCTGGAACAGCAGCGCCTCGGTGCCGACGTCGCCCACGTCGAACGCCGACAGCAGCGCGTCGCTGGCGACCATGCCGTCGAGGGCCAGCGCCGGCACCTCGCGCCCGACCAGGGTGTCGAGCAGGAAGGACGGCGATCCGGTCTCGAACCAGTGGGCCCGGAACTCGCGGTGGCGGAACAGGAGGAGAACGTCGAAGGGGTTGTAGACCCGTTCGTCTCCCGACCAACTGTAGCCGTTGTACCAGTCGCGGATCGCGGCCCGGTCGAGGCCCGGCAACTCGGGCGTGAACACGGCGTCGAGGTCCGCCTCCGTGTAGCCGCAGAGGGTCGAATAGTCGGCGGCCAGGGTGATGTCGGTGAGGTTGTTGAGACCGGAGAAGAGGCTGACCTTGGAGAACTTGCTGACGCCGGTGAGCAGCGTGAATCTGACGTGCGCGTCGCTGTCCTTGACGACGGCGTACAGCCCGCGCAGAAAGTCGCGGTTGGCGCGGGCGACCGCCGGCCTCTCGAGCGCGTCCAGGATGGGCTTGTCGTACTCGTCGACGAGGACGGCCACGCGCCGGCCGGCCCGCTCGTGCAACGCCTCGATCAATTGGCGGAAGCGGGAAGGCGCCGTGTCGTAGCCGGAACGGAGGCCGGCGCGCCGTTCGATGCCGTCGAACTGCGCCATCGCGTCCTTGTGGAGGTAGCCCGGCTCGTCGAAGTTCCCGCTGCCGAAGCTCAGGCGCAGCACGGGGTGGCGGACGGACCAGTCCCACCGGTCGTGGATGTCGAGCCCGCGGAACAGCTCCTCGCTGCCCTCGAACAACTCCTTGAGCGTGTCGAGGAGCAGGCTCTTGCCGAACCGCCGCGGCCGGGAGAGGAAATAGTGCGTTCCCTCGTCAACCAACCGCAGCACGTGGGCCGTCTTGTCCACGTAGTAGCAGCCTTCCTCGCGAATCTTGCGGAAAGTCTGGATGCCGATGGGCAGCTTGCGCTTCATGGGATCTCACCCGGTTCGGCCATGAATCAGCCTACCATCGCCACTGGGGACGGCAACGGCGGGTCGCGCGTGCCCCCTCAGTAGCGGAACCCGTCGAAGCGCACCCGGAAGAACAGCGAGTAGAGAACCGGCACCACGCCGAGGGTCAGCACAGTCGCGCCCAGCAGACCGAAGATGATGGCGATGGCCATCGGCTCCCACATCGGGCCGCCGCCGAACCACA
>WTGR01000526.1 GCA_011523485.1 Acidobacteriota bacterium | reverse complement strand
ACGACTCGCCGGCGTCGTCGCTGCGCATGACGTCCCAGTGCTTCTGCATGAACAGGACTTCGGGCCGTGACGGGTGCATGGCGAGGCGGTGGACGCAGTGGCCGACCTCGGCATCGGGCTCGGGGAGGAACCCCTCGGACTTCAGCCCGCGGTTGACCGGCCGCCACGATTCCCCGCCGTCGTCGCTGCGAAAGGCGCCGGCGGCGGAGATAGCCGCATACATCCGTCCCGCGTTGCCCGGGTCGAGCAGGACCGTGTGCAGGCAGAGACCTCCCGCTCCCGGCTGCCACTGCGGCCCGGTCGGATGGCGGCGCAGTCCGGATACCTCCTGCCAGGACTTGCCGCCGTCGGTCGAACGGAACAGGGCGGCGTCCTCGATCCCGGCGTACACCGTGTCGGGATCCGCCGGCGACGGCTCCACGTGCCAGACGCGCTTGAACTCCCACGGATGCGGCGTGCCGTCGTACCAGAGATGCGTGCCGGTCTCCCCCTCGTAGGCGAACTCGTTGCCGACCGCGTCCCACGTCCGGCCGCCGTCGTCGGAACGCTGGATGACCTGGCCGAACCAGTCGGCGTGCTGCGCCGCGTAGATCCGGTTCGGGTCGGCCGGGGATCCCTTGACGTGAAAGACCTCCCAGCCGCCGAAGTGGGGGCCGGCGACGTCCCATTGCCGGCGCTCTCCGTCGGCGGTCAGGACGAACGCGCCCTTGCGGGTGCCGACCAGCACTCTCACGCTGTTCATCGAGGGATCCTCTCTCCGCCGCTCGCCGCGGATGGCGCCGTTGGGTCCGGCCGCCCGTCCGGGAGCCCGCTGCCCCCAACAGACGAACGCCCGCGTCGGAGAGTTCCCGCGCGGGCGTCCGTCTTCCGCGTCCCAGGTCAGTCGACGACCGCCTGGTAGACGAGATTGCGCGAGATCCCCTGCACCTCGCGGACGGCGGTCCCGCGATGCTGGATCATCCCGACGAACGTCAGGTCGGTCCGCGGATCGATCCAGAACCAGGTGCCGGCCGCCCCGCCCCAGTAGTACGTGCCCTTGGCGTAGGGCTCGCCCGCGGTGGCCGGATCGTGCACGGTGGCGAAGTCGAGGCCAAAGCCCTGGCCGGGCCGCATGGTTTCGAGCGCCGCGGGGGAGAGGAAGTTGGTGGCCATCATCTCCACGGTGCGCGGGGCGAGCAGGCGCACGCCGTCGAGCTCGCCGCCGTTGAGCAGCATCTGCGTGAACCGCAGGTAGTCGTCGGCCGTGCCCCAGAGGCCGCCGCCGCCGGACGGGCCGGCCGGCATCTCGGTGCGGGTCGGGCCCATGTCGAACCGCTCGAGACCGCCGTCGTCGCCCTCTCCGTAGATGAGGGCCACGCGGTCCAGCTTCTCCTCGGGCACGTAGAACGCGGTGTCGACCATGCCGAGCGGGTCGAAGATCCGCTCCTGCAGGAACTCGGGGAACGGCTGGCCCGAGATCTGCTCGACCAGGTAGCCCTGCACGTCGACGCCGATGCTGTAGTACCAGCGCGTGCCCGGCTGGGCCAGCAGCGGCAGGTTGGACAGCTTGTCGATCATCGCCTGCAGCGACTCGTCCGCGTTGAGCACGCGCTGCTCGCGGTAGAGCCGGTCGACGTGGTTGGCGGTCCCGAGACCGTAGCCCAGACCCCCCGCGTGGGACATCAGCTCGGCCATCGTCATCGGGCGTTCGGCGTCCACCAGCCGGGGCTCGCCGTTGGCCCGATCGCCGTCGTGCACCTTCAGATCCGCGAAGCCGGGGATGAACCGCGACACCGGATCGTTGAGGCGCCACTTGCCCTCTTCGTAGAGCATCATCAGCGCCACCCCGGTGATCGGCTTCGTCATCGAGTAGATGCGGAAGATGGAGTCCCGCTCCATCGGCGCGCCGCTCTCGACGTCCTGGACGCCGGCGACGTGCACGTGGACGAGCTTCCCGCCGCGGGCCATCAGCGTCACGACCCCGGCGAGCTTGCCGCCGTCCACCATCCCCTGCATGCCGGCGGCGAGCCGTTCCAGGCGCTTCGCGGAGACCCCGACGGCCGACGGGTCCACCGTCTCCAGGTCCCTCGCCGCCGTTCGTTCCGTCGCGGCCGGCGCCGCCGCCGCCCGCTCCGCCGTGGCCGGCGCTACCGCCGTCCGCTCCGCCGTGGCCGTCGCTGCCGCCGTCCGCTCGGCCGCCATCGGCGCCGCGGTCAGGAAGCTCGTCGCGAGCATGCCGACCGCCGCGAACGCCGCCAGAAGATACGCCAACCGCCAACGGGTCACTGCTTCTCGCACGATGTCACCTCTGCGCTTTCCATCACACCGCTCATGTCGTCCTGCCGTTTCCGTTCCGCGGCGCGCGGTCCGCCCTCCACGCCGCGGTCGATCCTCCGTCGCGCCGCGCTCAGTCGACGATCGCCTGATAGACCCAGTTCCGCGACAGCCCGTGCACGCGGCCCTGCGCCTCGCCCCGGTGCTGGATCATGCCGACGAACGCGAGGTCGAGGGCCGGATCGATCCAGAACCACGTGCCGTCGATGCCGAGCCAGTAGTACGCGCCGGGCGCGTGCGGCTCGCCGGCCGCCGCCGGGTCGTCGTAGATCATGAAGTCCATGCCGAAGCCCATGCCGGGCCGCATGTGGGCCGTCGCCTCGGCGGACATGTGGTTCGTGCGCATCATCTCGACGGTGCGCGGGGCCAGCAGGCGCCTGCCGTCGAGCTCGCCGCCGTTCAGCAGCATCTGGGTGAAGCGGATGTAGTCGTCGGCCGTGCCGTAGAGGCCGCCGCCGCCGGACGGTCCGGCCGGCGGGCTGGTGAACGGGTCGCCGCGCGAGTCGAGCACGAGCTCGCCGTCCTCGCCGGCGGTGTGCCGCAGCGCCACCCGGCGGACCTCCGACGGCGGCACGTGGAAGCCGGTGTCGACCATGCCGAGCGGCTCGAAGATGCGCTCGTCGAGGAATTCGGCGAACGGCTGCCCGGACAGCTTCTCCACCAGGTAGCCCTGCACGTCCACCGCGGCGCTGTAGATCCAGCGCGTCCCCGGCTGGGCCAGCAGCGGCACCGTGGCCAGCTTGTCGATCATCGCCGACAGCGGCTCCAGCGGGTTCAGCACGCGCTTCTCCAGGAACAGCCGGTTGACCGGGTGGCGCGGATTCAGCACGTAGCCGAGCCCCGCGGTGTGGGTCATCAGCTCGCGCATGGTCATCTCGTGGTCGGCGTCCACGAGTTTCATCGAGCCGTCCTCGTTCTCGCCGGCGTGGACCTGCAGGCCGGCCAGCTCGGGGATGTAGCGCGACACCGGGTCGTTGAGGCGCCACCTGCCCTCCTCGTAGAGCATCATCATGGCGACGCCGGTTATCGGCTTGGTCATCGAAAAGATGCGGAAGATCGAGTCGCGCGCCATCGGCCGGCCGCTCTCGATGTCCTGCACGCCGGCCACGTCGACGAACGCGATCTTGCCGCGGCGCGCGAGCAGCGCCACCGTGCCGGCCAGCCGGCCGTCGTCGACCATCGCCTGCAGGCCGTCGTCGAGCCGCTCGAGGCGCTCGGCCGAGAGCCCGACGGCGGCGGGGTCGACGGTCTCGAGATCGGCTGCCGCGGTCGCCGCCGCGCCTGCGCGCCCGGCGACGAGCGGCTGGGCGGAGAACGTCGCGACGAGCAGCGCGAGAGCGGCGAGGGCGGCGGCGAAGGGAACGAGACGCCACGGTCTGACTGTCGGCAAAGGGATCCTCCTGGTGGGAATCTGAAGATGCGATCAGATTCTAACGGCAGCGGATGCCCGCCGGACCCGCGCGGCGACCGTTGCCGCGGGAAACGGCGCCGGTTCGCCCGCAACGCCACTATCATTCGCGGGTGATTCGCAGTGCTCGTCCCGGTTCGCCGCGCCGCCGGCGCCGCCGGGCGTCGGTCGGCGGTCTGCTGCTGCTGTTCCTGGCCGCGCCGGCCGCGGCGGGCGCGCAGACCGAGTTCCACTACCAGTACGGGAAGTTCGTC
>WTGR01000741.1 GCA_011523485.1 Acidobacteriota bacterium | reverse complement strand
AGGGGCGGCAGGGCAGCCCGACCGGCCGCACGCTGCTGATGAGCCCGGCGATGGTCGCCGCAGCCGCGGTCGGGGGCGAGGTGACGGACGTGAGGACCCTGCTGTGAGCGAGCTGAGACCCATCGACCGCATCGCCGGCACCGCCATTCCCCTGCGCGGCAACAACATCGACACGGATCGGATCATCCCGGCCCGCTATCTGAAGGCGATCACCTTCGACGGTCTCGGCGCGCACGCCTTCGAGGACGACCGCGCGTCGATGCCCAACCACCCGTTCGCGAACCCGGCCTACGCCGGCGCGTCCATCCTGGTCGTCAACGAGAACTTCGGCTCCGGCTCGTCGCGCGAGCACGCGCCGCAGGCCCTCAAGCGCTGGGGTATCCGCGCCTGCGTCGGCCAGTCGTTCTCGGAGATCTTCCTCGGCAACGCGACGACCATCGGCCTGCCGTGCGCGACGGCCGCACCGGAGGACATCGAGACGCTGATGGCGACCATCGAGCAGTCGCCGGCTACGCCGATGGTCCTGAGCGTCGACGCCCAATCCATCGAGTCGGCGGGGCGGACCGTGCCGCTCGCCATGCCCGCCGCCGTTCGCGACTCGCTGCTCACGGGACAGTGGGACGCGACGGGCCTGCTGCTCGCCGACTTCGACGACGTCCGCCGCGTCGCGGACGGCCTGCCGTACGTCAACGGTTTCTGAGTCCGGCTGCTACCTGCCTGCACGTGGTACGATTCGTGCTCTCCTCATCCGGCGGAGGGCGACGGCTTCGCTGCATCGAGGCCTCGTCGCTCGTTCTGCCCGGAGTAGCGGAAGGAGACCGGCATGGGATACGTACGGGCCCGAATCGAGATTGCGAACGCGAAGGATCCGACGAACAAGGCGCTGACCGTCACGTCGCTGGTCGACACCGGGGCGGCGCTGCTCTGCATTCCGGAGCGGGTGGCTGTACAGCTCGGTCTGGAGGAGCTCGACACGCGCCCTGTGCGGATGGCCGACGGGGCGTTGCGCACGGTGCCGTACGTGGGGCCGATCCTGATCCGGTTCGAGAACCGGCGCTGCCTGGCCGGCGCCCTGGTGATGGGCGACGAAGTACTCCTCGGCGCCGTGCCGATGGAGGACCTGGACGTGCTGATCTCGCCTCTGATGCGGAAGCTCGTCGTCAATCCGGAGAGTCCGGACACCCCCGCTCCGGTCCGGGTGTAGCAAGGTCCGGCAACTCCCGACAGGGTCGCGCCGGGGACGGACGACTGCGCAACCGCGGTTGACGGCTGGGCCGCGGTCAGCGCGAACCGTCCGGATACGGCGGCATTTCCGGCTCGAGCTCCACGTGCACGGCGTCGGCGACGCGGTTGATGTAGTTGAAGTAGCCGATGACCTGGATGGCGTGGTGAATCGCCCCGTCGTCGAGCCCGGCGTCCCGTAGCGGCTGCAGGTCGGCCTCCGTCATGGCCCCGGGCGTGCGCGTGAGCTTCTCGGCGTAGGCGCACAGCGCGCGGTCGGCTGCGTCGAGCGGGGCGTCGCGCCAGTCCGCCAGGGCCGCGTCGGCCAGACCCGTATCGCCACCCTCCTTTGCGATCTCCGCCCGGAGATCGTCGGCGTGCGACAGCATTCAATAGTGGCAGTCGTTGACGCCGCTCACCACCGTGGCGAGCATTTCCCGTTGCCGGCCCGATATGCTGCCGGCGTTCGTCTTCATGATGGCCATGTAGAGGCCCATCGAGGCGTCCAGCATCGCCGGATGCAGGCTCATGGTGCGCACGATGCCGAACACGCGGCCGGCGCGATCGATCGCGGCGCGGTAGGTCTGCGCCAGCCGGCCGGCGGCTTCGTCGACGCTGATGGTGCGGATCCAGGGCATGGACGCATGTTACGCCGAAGCGACGGCCCGGGCCGCGTCCAGGAAGGCCGCGGCGGCATGGGACCGCTCGCCGGCGCGCCGGTACACCAGGCGCACCTGGCGCGGGAGCCGGAGCTGGGCGACCTTGACCGCGGCGAGCTGTCCGCGGGCGATCTCGGCCAGGGCGCAACGCTGCGGGAGCAGGGCCACCCCGAGCCCCATCTCCACCGCGCGCTTGATGCCGTCCAGGCTCGGCAGGCCGATCTGGATGTTGATCGACGTGTGCCGCTGCTCGTAGAGCCGGAGCACCCGCTCGCGTGCCGGCGACGCCTCGTTGTGCGCGATCACGGTCTGGCGCCCGAACTCCTCCATCGTGATGCGTGACCGCGCCGCCAGGGGATGCCGGGGATCGATCAGCATCACGAGCTCGTCGTCGCCCAGCGAGAGGGACTGCAGGCCCCGTTCGCGCGGCGGGAAGGTCAGCACGCCGAAGTCGAGCGAGCGGCTGAGCACCTCCCTGGCCACCTGCCGCGCCGAGACGCGCCGTACCTCCACCTGCGCGTGCGGGTGATCCGCACGGAAGCGCTCGACGACCGGCAGCAGGACATGCACGGCCCCTTCGTTGGCGCCAATCAGGACGCGGCCGCGCCGCAGGTCCTGCAACTCGCGCACGGCGCTCTCGGCTTCCGCCTTGAGCGCGGTGAGGCGCCGCGCGTAGTCGAGCAGCAACTCGCCCGCCTCGGTCAACTGGCCGCCCTTCGATGAACGGTCGAACAGCCGCTCGTCGAGCTCGTCCTCGAGCCGCCTGATGGCCTGGCTGACCGCCGGCTGCGTGCGGTGCAGCCGTTCGGCGGCCCGGGAGAAGCTGCGCTCGGTGGCGACGGCGAGGAAGACCTGGAGCTCCGCTATGTCCATGGCCGGTAACTCAACTATACGCCCGACCTTATGAAAGCGGCGCGTCGATAAGTTCAGTCGACGACGTAGCTGAAGATCTTGAACTCGCCGCCGCGCTCGAGGATCGAGCCGAACAGCGCGAGGGCGAGGTCATTGCCCTCCTCGTCGCGCAGGTCGAGAACGGTCTCGCGATGCACCCGGTAGGTCCGGTACGGCGTGGTCTCGCCGGTGAACCGCACGGCGACGAGCTGGAACCGCGCTCCCCCGTGGCGCGCCAGCAGCCGCCGCAGCGCGTTGCGGCTCTTCTGATGCAGGTCGCCCCAGGCATAGTCGAAGGGCACGCCGCGCTCGGGCCGGCTCGACGGCAGGTCGGGCCATACCGCGGTCCGGAACTCGATCTCGGAGAGCGCCAGGCTCTCGAGCTCGTCGGCGTCCTGCGCCGCCAGGGCGGTCAACATCGCATCACTCAGCGCTTCCGGCGAGGAGAAGGTGCGGTGAAGCGGTGGAGAGGGGGCGTGGTCGGCGCCTGTGCCGCAGCCCACCGCCATCCACGCCGCGACGAGCACCGCGCACGGCAGGCGGGCGACGAAGGGAACCCCGGGCCGCCGCAGCCGACGACCCCGGTTTCCGTTCACGCGCGGCCGCGCTAGTTGTGAGAGAAGTCGGTCCATCCTTCGAACCAGTTCTCCTGTCCCGAGCCGGCCGGCCCGACCGCGCCGATGAAGTTCGCGACCTCGAAGAACCCATCGTTCGGCGGCACCGCGGGACGGACCGTGCCGGAGATGGCCGGCGACAGGTCGCGCGGTGCGAAGTTGCGGGTCGGACTCACCAGGTCGTAGGGACAGAACGCGCACAGGTGGGACGGTTCGCCGATCTCCGGATCGATGAAGTGGACGTCGGACGATTCCTCGACGATGTTCTTCGTCGGCTTCGGCGCTTGCGCGTCGTCGCTGTCCGGCTTGAACTGCCCGTCGCAACCGTCGACGAGGCAGTTGCCGTAGATGATGCCGCTCTGCAACGTCAGCTCGCCCGCGGTTGCCTGATCGAAGGTGGCGGAGTGATCGATGTCGACGGACGCTTCCTTGAACCCGCTGATGATGAAGTTGCGGATCGTGGCGGCCGTGCCTTCGCGGAGCAGCATGCCGATGTCGCTCTCCTCGCCGGGAAAGTCGTAGGGATCCCCGAGCAGCGTCACGTTGTAGAGGGTCGGGTCGGAGCGGGGCGTCAGGTTGTTGTTGTCGCCG
>WTGR01000677.1 GCA_011523485.1 Acidobacteriota bacterium | reverse complement strand
CCCCGACCCGTGTCGCGCCGCACCGTCAACGCCGCGAGCGTGCCCACCGTCGCCACCAGGGCGGTCGTGAAATCGACATAGGGGCAGTAGGCCTTGGTCGGCTCGCCGGGGCGGCCGGAGAGATACATGATGCCGGACATCGCCTGTCCGATCCCGTCGAAGCCGAGTCGGTGGGAAGACGGTCCGCCGGCCCCGAACGCCGACACGCTCGTGAGGATCACGTCCGGCCTGACGGCCGTCAGCGCGTCGTAGTCCAGGCCGAGCGCCTTCAGAGCGGCATCCGGCAGGTTCGCCACGACGACGTCGGTCTGCGCCACCAGCCGCTGGAGCACGTGCCGCCCCTCCGGCGTGCGCGGATTCAGGGTCATCCCCCGCTTGCCGCGGTTCACCTGCAGGTAGTAGGCGCCGTCGCCAGTCTCGGTCACCGGCATGAGAAAGCGGTCTTCCCCGCCGTGCACCTTCTCGACCCGAATCACGTCGGCGCCCAGATCGGCGAGCAGCGCCGCGCAGAACGGCCCGGCGATGAAGCGGCCGAAGTCGAGAACGCGGATCCCCTGTAGCGGGTCAGGCATGATTGGTGACGACTCCGCCAGCCGGGTCACCCCGCGTCCGCCGGGATGACCTCCATCAGCGTGCGGTGGAAGACGGAGAAGCTGCCGGAACGGTTCTCCGCGGGATCGATGTACTCTGCAACCGCTCGGGCCGCTTCCGTCTTGCGTAGTCCGTTCGTGAAGTAACCATGTCTCTGGAGGATGCGCTCGAACGCTTCCCACGTATTCGTAATGCCGTCCGGGTCGCGATACCCCGCACGTTTCGGAATACGTGGCGATACCCTCGGGTAGGCTTGCCGCACGGCCTGCCAGTTGCCGAAGTACCAGGCCTCCAGCTCCTCGATGACGATTCTGTTCGCCAACCGCCAGTACTCACCGCGCGAGATCGTAAGAAGCCCTGCACGTCGAGCCATGTCTTCGAACTCGTCCTTCAGCGTCTGGCAGTCATCGCCGTCACGATCCACCAGCACGAAGATGCGCCAATTCTCCGGAAGCCATCTGGCGTAGCCGCGTAGACGCGCTTCCAGCTTCCGCCTGAGAGCCCACTTGCCCTGAAACGTGTGGGTCTCGTGGCTGCAGGCTTCCGGCAGCAGGCGTGGCAACAGCACCTGCAGGAACCCTTCCATCGACTCTTCTTCGAGGAGAAACACGAAGTGCATCAGCGCCGTCGCCCCTTGGGACGACGCGAGGGCTCGCCCTGGTTCACCAACGGATCGCCAATCCCGAACTGACCCTCCATCCACAGATCGCCCGGCGTCGCCCCCTCCTGGAGGAACTCCTCGACACCCGGAATGTCCGACACTCTCCGGACCTGTGTGTAGCCCTGATCGTCCCGCCACAGCACCCGGACCTCCGTGGGCCGCATGGGGTTGAGGAAAAACGGCGAGTGCGTCGTGACAAGCAGTTGGGTACGTTCACTAGCCGCCCGGCATTCTTCCGCCAGCTCCGGAAGCAGCCGTGGATGGAGAAAGTTCTCGGGCTCCTCGACACCTATCAGCCGCGGGGGTGCTGGATCGTACAGGAGCGTCAGGTAGGCCAGCATCTTCAAGGTGCCGTCGGAGGCGAACTTCGACAGCACCGGCGCGGCGAACGGTGCGTCCTTTATCCGTAGCACGAGACTCCCATCGGCCAGGGGGGTGGCCTTCGCGTGGTCGACACGTGGTACCCGCCGGCGCAAGACACCGAAGATCGTGTTCAGTCGGTCTGGATGTTGTTCATGCAGATACTGGATGACGTTCGCGAGATTGGCACCCGTCGACGAAAGTTGCTCCTCGGCTCCCGCTTCCGGGTTGCGACGCGCCGCGTCAGCCGACAGATACGAGAGGTGCCAGCTCGAGACGAATTCCCGCAGCGCGATTACCCGCGGATTCTCCGCGAGCATGCCGAGGGTACTCACCGCCAGCACGTCCGGACCGGCAAGCCCCCGGGCCACCCGCCTGTCCGTCTGCTCCGGCGCCTCGCCGGTAATCACCTCGCCTTCGCCACGCCGGTAGTCCAGGAAGTTGAAGGGCCGGCCCGAGCTGCGACTCCGCGTCCAGCGCAGGAACTCGTGGCTGACCACGGGGCGACCGCCCTCCTCGTCGATCTCCAGCTGATAGGTGATGAGCGGCGTCTTCGGCTTTTCGCGGTACTTCAATTCGACGACGATCGGCCCCTCGCTGTCACGACTGCGTAGTTCCCGAAACCGCCCGCGCCGGTCCCATGCCTTGCGAATTCCGTCCGTGAAGCACTCCGACAGGAACGCGAACACGTCGAAGACCGTCGACTTGCCGCTGCCGTTCGGGCCCAGCAACACCGTCAGCGGCGTCAGCTCCTTCAGCGTGACGTCGCGAAGCGCCCGGTAGTTACGCACGTTCAGCGCCGTGATTCGCGGCGGCGGCAGGGTAGCCATGGGACACCAGATCCGGCCCGGCGAGGGGGCCAGGACCCCATGTGTAGAGGATAGCGTGGTCCTGTGCCGGTTCAGCGTGCCTCCGGCAGCGGAAGCTGGCGGCTTTCCTTCTCGCGGGCCTGATCGAAGGCGGGCAGCGGCTCGGCGCTGCGGATCTGCTCGAGCCAGAAGACGCCGTCGTAGGGGATCGAGTTGCCGCGCGTGCCGATGAGGTCCACGTCGCCGTCGCCGTCCATGTCGCGCCAGGAGATGTACTCGCCGCCGGAGGTCTTCGCGCGCGTCGGCGTGTCGGCCACCGGGACCGCGCCGTCGCCCGACTGCGCGCCGTCGCCCGACTGCGCGCCGGCGGCCTTCCCGCCAGCCGCGACGACCGTCCAGCCCGCGCCGAGAGCCAGCGCCGCCAGAAGCACGAGCACGCCTCCGTTGCCGCCCGGCGTCCAGGGTCTGCCGATTCGAGTCACCGCGCCACTCCTCGCTTGTCGTCGATGCACGTCGTTCGGCAACGGCGGCCGGGCGCCGGACCGCACGAGCCTCGTCGCCTCAGCGCCCCTCTGCGGCGCCGGCGTCCTGGTGCGTCCGGGCGCCGGGGCAGTAGGGGCACATCCTCCCGGTCGAACCGAGCGCGGCCAGCGGCACGGCAATCGTCCGGCCGATCTCGCCGGGCGCCAGCCCCCGGCAGGCGGGAGAGTGGTGATGGACGGTCTCGTCCCCCACGACCCCGTCGGCCACGAACACCGTCGCGGGAGGGAGGTAGTAGCGCGCCGGCGTGGCGCGCACCGTCAGCCGCCGGCGGTTCACGCGCACCCGCAGCTCCTCCGGCGGCTCGTCGAGCGCCGGGCGGTGATAGGTGACCAGGTACTGCGTGTTGAGCTCCGTCGCAATCCGCCTGAGCCGTTCGGCGATGCCGGAGGTCGACGACACCTTGTAGAGCCGGCCGCCGGAGTCGCTCGGCCCCTTGTCCAGCATGCGCTCGCGCTCGCGGTTCTCCTGCATCCAGCGGAAGGCGCCTGCGCCGGAGGTGATGGTCGCCAGGCCGTTGCTGCGCCCGAAATCCGAGAAGCCGACGCTGCGCAGGCTCGTCAACGCCACGGCGTGCATGACCACGCCGTAGCCCCACAGCCGTTCCACGACCGCCTCGGCGTCCTGGTCGCGGCTGGCGTCGGGGGTGCTCCGCCCCCGCGCGGGCAAGCCGATCCCCTGGATCGCCATGTCCTGCATGCCGCGGCCCTCGGTGGTCAGCAGCACGATCGCCGGACGCATGGCCCGGCGGGCCGCCAGCTCCCCGGCGGTCTCGTCCACGGCGGCGACCAGGTAGGCGCTGGTCTCGGAGAAACCGGAGAAGCGCTCGGCCGCCTGTCTGAGCAACGCCGTATCGGCGGTGTAGTCGACGACGGTCTGCCGCTGGTCGCCGAACGCGATCAGGCTGATGCGATGCCCGCGCATCGCCTCGACGAACGACACCAGCGCCTCGCGCACGTGGACGATGTTGTTGCTCGCGACCATGCTGTCGTCGACGAGCAGCGCCACGTTGAAGGCGGCCGTCGC
>WTGR01000166.1 GCA_011523485.1 Acidobacteriota bacterium | reverse complement strand
CCTCGAGACCCAGGAACATGATCGGGGCGTTGGCCGCGTCGAACTTGAAGATGACGGGCGGCTCGGCGTCCTCCGGCAGCCTGCCCCGCATGCGATCGATCCGCGACCGGAGATCGTCCGCCGCCTCGTTCAGGTCGGTCCCCCAGTCGAAGTTCAGCCGAAGCTGGCTCTGCCCCTCCTGGGAGGTGGAAACCACTTCCTCGAGCCCCGCGATGGCGGCCACGGTCTGCTCGAGCGGCCGGGTGACCAGCTCCTCCATCTCCAGCGGCCCGACGTCCGGATAGCTGACCGTGACGGTCAGGCTCGGAAACGTCACGTCGGGCATCAGGTCGACCGGCAGGCGGGACAGCGCCACGATGCCGATCAGCACGATGGAGATGCTCATCATCGACATCGTCACCGGGCGGCGGACGGCAAGTCTGGGCAGGCTCATGACGGCTCCGTTCCAGGCGGTACAGGTACCGGTAGATGAATCGATCAGCGCGCCGGCGCAGCGCCCCCAACCGGGCTCGGTCTCCCGGCGGCGGCAGGCTGACGCCCGGCAGCGGCAGGCGGCTCCGAAGGCACTATGCCCAGCGCCTCGAGCACCGTGTTCCGCGGGGGGGCAACGCGGTCGGGCGCGTTGTCGGCGGGCGCTCCGGCCACGGGAGTTCCAGGCGGCGCCGACTGTCCCACGCCCACACCTCGCGGCGCGGCATCTCCAGCAGAGGCGCCGTCGGGCAGCCCTGCACTGTTCGGACCACCGTTGCCCGGCGCGGTCGAACCAGCAACGGTCGGGAGCCGCGCGTCGTTGCGGGGAACCGCACCCAGCGCACCCCGCCCCGCAACGGTCTGCGGCCCCGCGCCCCGGACGGAGAAGCCGCCCGGCGGCGCACCACGACCGGAAGAACCGTCCGGCCGCGCCTCGCGGCCGGGGAATCCGCCCGGCCGCCCATCCCGGCCGGCAACAGTACCCGTACGCTCGCCGCGGCCCGCGGATCCGCCCGGCGGCGCACCGCGGCCGGGAGGTCCGCCGCCCGGCCCCCCGGCATCGGCCAACAGAACCGGATCGCCATGCTGGAGGCCCGCCGCGCCGGTGGTCACCACCCGGTCGCCTTCCGACAGGCCCTCGACGACCTCGACGTGAAGCTCGTCCTCCAGTCCGATGACCAGGGACACGAACTGCGCGGTCGGCGCTCCACCGCCGGAATCCACCCGGAACACTCCGCGGGCGGAGGTACGGATCACCACCGCCTCCCGAGGCACGACCAGCGCCTGGCTCTTGTTGCCGACGACGAGACTGACGCGGGCGTACATGCCCGGCTTCAACCGGAAGTCCGGATTGGGAACCTCGATTTCGATCTCCGCGGTGCGAGTCGCCGGGTCCAGGACCGGGGCGATGCGCGTCACGCGGCCTTCGAAGGACTCCGACGGAAAGGCATCCACCTCGATGCGAGCTCGCACGCCCTCCTCCACCAGCCGCAGGTCGCGTTCGACCAGATTGGCCACCAGCCGCACGAGGCTGATGTCGACCACGGACACCACCGCGGTGTTCGAGGTCACGTAGGCTCCCGGATCGAGATAGCGCCGGCCGATGAAGCCGTCGACCGGCGAGACCATGACCGTGTTCTCCAGGTTGATGCGCAGCTCCTCCAGGCGCGCGCCCGCCTCGTCGAACTGCGCACGGGCCAGATCGAGTTGTGCAGTCGACGCCTGGTAGCGCGCCTCGGCGTCGTCGAGCTCCTGGCGCGACACCAGCGCCCGGGAGAACAGGCTCTGCGACCGGTCCCGGGTGGTCTGCGCCAGCACCAGGTCGGCCTCGCGCTGGCGGACCGTCGCCCGCGCCACCTCGTACGACGCCTCGGCCTGGTTCACCTGCTGCCGGAGCTCGTCGTCCTCTACCCGCGCCACTTCCTGCCCGCGCGTTACCGGATCACCCAGACGCAAGTCGACCTGCCGCAGGCGCCCGTTGATCTTGGGAGCCACTTCCACGCTCGCGGCGCCGGTCAGGTTGCCGACTATCTGCAACTGCTCGGCGATGTCGGAGCGTGCGACGTCCGCGGTGTTCACACGCATCGGCTGCGCCCCGAGGGCGCTACGTCCTCCGCCGCCGGGGCGGAACCCGCCCGGGGGCCCGCCGCCGCCTCGGAACCCGCCGACGGAGCCGCCCGGTCCCGAGGCGCCCGCGGACGCGATGCGCTGGTAGACGAGAACGCTCGCGGCGCCGACGGCGACGAGCAGGACGGCGGCAATGAGTCTGGGCATCAACGTCGGTTCCTATTGCAGAGACTCCCTTACGGATCGATTTCGTTTACGACAGCAGGACGCGCCGCCCGCGTTACGGGAGGTGCAAGTCGTAGATGCGGCGGAGCTCGCGGTCCCGGTCGCGTCGGCCGCCGTCGACGCGGGTGGTCACGATCAACTGGCGATCGCCGAAATCCGACGTCCGGACCTCGTAGGTCTGGCGCACGCGAAGCTCCATCCGCGACTGCAGCTCGATCTCGGCCTCCAACCTCGCGCCGCGCCAGCGCGTCCGGCGCGTGACGCGGGCGCGCGTGCCGGCGAGCCCCGAGTGCTCCCGACCGTCGGGAATCAGCCTCACGACGCGGCGGTCGTCGTAGGTGAGCACGATCTCCCGCTCGTCGGCGACGATCCTCATGCGGCGCGGCGCGGTCAGCAGGTCCCGCATCGCCTCCTGCATCTCGGCCCGCATTCGCGACATCTGCTGCGGATCGCCATCGAACCCGCCGAAACCGCCGCCCCGTCCGCCGAAACCATCCCGTCCACCGAAGCCGCCGCGACCACCGAAGCCGCCGCCCGGGCCCCAACCGGGACCGCCGAAGCCGCCGGGGCCGCGTCGGCCGCCGTCCCGGTCGCGGCCGCCGGGCTGCGGCCGCAGGTCGTCGCTCAGGTCCTCGTTGATCACCCAGGAGCCGGCGAGCGCCCGCTCATTGGCCTGGGCCGCGCCGGTCGCGCCCGAGGAAGCCGCGGTCTCCGCCGGCGCGACGCCGAGTGCGACACCCGCAATCAGGCCGGCAACGATGCTCTTCGTGCTGCTCCTGCACATGTGGAGGCTCCTTGACTGCTGACACCGTCGTCCTTGCGGGCGATCGGTGCGTCGATTCCGGTCACGCCGCTCGCCGCGTCGATTCCGGTCACGCCGCTCGCCGCGTCGCGTGGTACGAGGCCAGCCTAAGCTCGTCCAGGACGTCATCATCGAAACGAGCGAAGTCCTCCGCCGTCCGCGGCACGCCGTTGGCGAACGCCGCAACGATGGCCCGTCGCAGCATGGTACCCGGGATCCGGGACGTCAAGGTCGTGAACTTCTGCAGCGTCATGGAGATCCTCCACCGAAGCGGCGTATGGATCCAGACCGCCGGCAGCACCCGTTTATTCCACCACGGGCGGAAACCCTTCGGCGCACGGAGTCTCGGTCCGCCGAGCCGTCCGGTTCGAGCGCCCGCCAACCGGAGATTCAGAAGTCGACGTGCATCGAGAGTCGCACCGTGCGGCCGCGCAGAAACCCCGTCGGTTGACCGAACAGCGGCGAGGACAGCACCCCGCTGTAGCCGCGCACGTTCGTGATGTTGAACACGTTGTAGAAGCGCGCCTGGAAGCGGACCAGCCGCTCCGCACCCCGTCCGCCGGCCGCCTGCGCCAGATCCGTCGCCCGCGGCCGGAACTCCTTCGTGAACGTCATGTCCAGATTGATGCGCGCGGGACCGGTCTCGGTATTGCGCGCGACGCCGGGAGGCCGGTCCCGGGTCGACTGATCGCCGTTCAGATCCCGACCGCTGCGGATGCTGTACGGCCGGCCCGACCAGGCGCGCAGATTGAAGTTCAAGGCCGTCCCCTCGTAGGTGGCGCGGGCGAGGGCCCGCAGCAACGGGTGCCGCAGGCCGGCATCGCGCGGCAGTCGGACGCGGAGCTGCGACTGCACCCGGTGCTGCAGCCGGGCGAGCCCCCAGGCCGGGAGGTACGGATTGTTGAAGTCGTCGTCGTCCTCGCCG
>WTGR01000703.1 GCA_011523485.1 Acidobacteriota bacterium | reverse complement strand
CGCCCGGAGCGGCGCAGCCGCGCAGCGCCTGAATCGCTGCCTCCCATCCACAACGGGAGGCAGCGATTCAGGCGCTGCGCGGCTGCGCCGCTCCGGGCGCGAATCCTTTGGCTGTTTACCTTTGCCGAATCTCGCCAAGGCTCCATTTGGCTGGGAGGCAGCGAACCGGGCGCTACGCGGCTGCGCCGCTTCGGGCGCGAATCCTTTGGCTGTTTGCCTTCGCCACAACTTCGCATGCGCTTTGTTGTGGATGGGAGGCAGGGATTCAGGCGCTGCGCGGCTCGCGCCGCTCAGGGCGCGAATCCGACGCAGCGATTCGGGCGCGTCGTGGGAGGTCGCGGACGTCTGACCAGTTGCCTTGGCATGTACCGGCACATTCGCGTAGAATGGCCATATCTGTAGCCATTCAAGCATGAAGGGACCATGTCCGCCGTATCCATCGCCGAGGCGCGAAACACGTTGACCCGGTTGATCCACAAGGCCGAGGACGGCGAACCCGTGCACATCACCCGGCACGGAAAGCCCGTCGCCGTCCTGGTTTCCAGAGACGAGTACGAGCGCCTGTCATCGGGAGAGCCGAAGAAGGACTTCTGGCAGGCGGTCGAAGACTGGCGCGCGCAGGCGGGTTTCGACTGGCCGGAGTTGACCCCGGACGAAGTGGACGGGTGGCGTGACCGGCGTCCGCCGCGGGAATTCTCATGGCCGGACTGAAGTACCTGCTGGATACGAACGTACTCTCCGAGCCCTCACGTCCGCACCCGGACGCCGGCGTCCGTCTACGCTTGCGCGCTCATCGGCACGAAGTGTGCGCCGCGGCCCCGATCCTGCACGAGATGGAGTACGGGTTGGCGCGGATGCCGGTCGGAGCGCGCAAGCGGCAACTGACTCGCTACCTGGAGCGGGTCTTGCGCCACCCGCTGCCGATCCTCCCGTACGATCTCGAAGCGGCCCGGTGGCATGCCGAGGAACGCGCGCGGCTGACCGCTCGCGGCCGGACACCCCCGTACGTCGATGGCCAGATCGCCGCGATTGCAGCGACCAACGACTTGACGCTGGTCACCCGCAACACCCGCGACTTCGGTGACTACGACAATCTCAGATTGGAAGACTGGTTCGGCCGTCCGGGGACGACAGTCCACGACGGCTGATTGCACACGCAGCCCGGCTGACGTTCACCCCTCCACGAGTCGGTAGCTCGTGCTGCGCCCCCCGCCGGGATTGCGGACGAGGAGGCCGTGGTCGATCAGGAAGGCGATGTCCCGCAGGGCCGTGTCCTGGGAGCACTTCGCGAGCCTCGCCCACTTCGTCGTCGTGAGCTTGCCCTCGAAGCCCTCCAGGACGCGGTTCAGAACAAGGCGCTGGCGAGCGTTCAGCGCAAGACCGGCTGCGCGTTCCCAGAATCGCGCCTTCGCCAGCACGCCGGCCAAGGCCGTCGCAGCATTGTCGATAGAGCGACCGAGGCAGGCGAGAAACCAGCGCATCCACTCGGTGACGTCGGTTGTGCCCCGTTGCGTTCGCTCGAGAACCTCGTAGTAGGCGCTGCGCTCCGCTCGGATTTGCGACGACATGCTGTAGAAGCGCTGGGATCTGCCCTCCGAGCGGGCCAGCGCCATGTCGGCGACCGCGCGGGCGATGCGTCCGTTGCCGTCGTCGAACGGGTGGATGGTGACGAACCAGAGGTGCGCCAGACCGGCTTTGAGCACCGGGTCGGTTTCCGGCGGTGCCTCGAACCAGTCCAGGAACGCGCGCATCTCGCCGTTGAGCCTGTCGGCTGCCGGCGCCTCGAAGTGCACCCGCTCGCGGCCGGCCGTACCCGACACGACCTGCATCGGATCGGAGTCTCTACCGCGCCACACACCGACCGTGATCCGCCTCAAGCCGCTCCGACCGGTCGGGAACAGCGATGCATGCCAGTCGCACAGCCGCTCGGCGGTCAGGGGCTCGTCGTAGCGACGAGTCGCGTCCAGCATCATCTCCACGACGCCCTCCACATCCCGATCCGCCCGACCGACGCCGCCGGCTTCCATGCCGAGACGCCGGGCGACCGACGATCGGACCTGCCCCGCGTCGAGCTTCTCCCCCTCGATGTCGCTGCTCTTGACGACATCCTCGACCAGGGTTCCGAGCACCGCCTCGCGCTGCAGATCGAAGCCGAGCGCCTCCATGCGGCCGATGAGCCGACCCTGTCGGTGCCGGACATCGGCCAGAACGACGGCGAGCGCTTCGTCGTCCCAGTGAAGGCGGGGCCAGTCGGGCTGCTCGTGGATGTAAAAACTCCGCACGACTTGCGGAGATTATACTCGCGATGCTCCGCATGGCCAGATTCTCGTCTCGTTTACGTAATTGCGTATATCATGAAGAAACCATGACCTTGGATGCACAGCGCGCCAGACTCAGCATCGACGTGACGCGGGAAACACGGTGGCGAATCCGCCTCGCTGCAGCGCAGCGAGACCAGTCCATTCGGCAGTACGTGTCGGAAGCCATCGAAGCACGACTGCAAGATGACCTGCCTGATGACGAGACCTCGGCCGATCTGGTCGCGCTGAGAGCCTCTGCGGACCCGGTGCTCGGCGAGTTGTGGGACAACCCTGCCGATGCCGCGTACGACGAGCTCTGACCGGGGCGCGATCGTCCTCGTCAGATTCGTCTTCGCGGACGAAAAAGGTGCGAAGCGACGCCCAGTCCTGATTCTGAGTACGGACGAGTACCACGCAGGCCGGCGAGAAGTCCTCGTGGCAGCCATCACGAGCAATGTCGAACGGTTGCTCGTCGGCGACTACCAGATTGCGCAGTGGCGCGAGGCGGGTCTTCTCTCTCCATCCGTCGTGACCGGCATCATCAGGACCATCAAGCGCGACATGATCGAAGAGATCCTGGGCATGCTGCGCGCTCCCGATCTTGTCGCCGTCGAGCGGAACGTGAGGGCATCGCTGGGCCTCTGACGCTCCTCGCACTGAATGTCACTCGCGCCCCGGCCATCCCGACATCGGCCCCCTATCTTGGACCACGGGGTAACGTGGAGCGTCCCAGCCGGCGTCCGGGTAGTCGATCATGACATCAGCGAAATAGGGTACCAAACGGGCCATGAGATCCGCACCAGGCTCCACTTGCTTTCGATTCACTGAACTCTTCCACGTAGCACTGCCGTGAAGCAGTTGATTGCGCAAGGTGTAGAGGCGATCAAACAATTCGCACAATACGTCCACGCCTTTCTCGGCAGCGGCGATGTTCGTTTGGCACATATGCGTGATCGCCCGACTTGCCCTCTTCTTGCTGGAATCAAGCTCCGACTTCCAGCCCGTGTTCTTGGTCACTCCATGGTAGTACTTCCAGTACGGCTCGAACACGTACTTGTTGTTCAGTAGCTCTTCAATCTGGGATCGGAGATCCGACAGTATCGCACTGCGGATCGCCTTTCCCGAATCGCATCCGGCGATTTTCTTGAAGTAGTCTCGAAAGCGCTGAGCCGCTTGCGCACGATTCACGAGACCTCCTGGTGAACTCAACTCGTCGTACGCCGCATTGAAGGCAACCCAGTAGAACATGAATGCTGCGTCAAGGTCGCCACTACCCGCCCTGTACTCTCGCTCAGCGCGCCCAAGCCAACTGAGGACTCGCCGCAAACGGAGGTTTAGAGCATCCCGGAGAGGCGGTGTCTCTCTCGGTGCGCCAGAGGGTTTGTGATACCACGAGCGGCGCATCCACTTGATCTCCAAGATCACCGCGGACTTCAGGCGCATCGACTCTCGTGGCTACGCCAAGTCGGCCCCGGCATCGACCAGCAGATCGCGCAGAACCGACCGGTGGCACCGCGATTCGTCCTCGCAGTAGCAGCCGACGGACAAGTCGGTCACCTTCGAGAGGGCAGCGAACAGGGGAATCAGGTACTTGCGCTCTGGCTTGTTCATCTCCGATCGATAGCGCTGAACGAATCGATCCCAGGAGATGGCGCCATCCTTGAACTTCTTCAGCAACTCACTGCTCGGCGCCAACTCGGGAAGCCGGACGTCGTACTCGTCGACGTCCTCCTTGCGTTTGCCGCGCGGGGGGCGTCTGACGGCCCCCACCCGCAAGCGCTCACCCTTCCGACGCCGGTCGTACAGACAGACGATGTGAATCACGGGTTCAGTACCCGATGACCTGCCCGTCCTTCCGGGGGTCCGTCCCCCCGTGCAGCATCCCCGTCTCCGGGTGGATCATGATGGCCTGGTAGCCGCCCATGCCGCCGCCGCCCTGGCGCTCGACGTGGTGGCCGCGGCGCCGGAGCTCGGCGATGACCTCGTCGGAGACGCCCGGCTCGACGGCCACGGTGCCGCCGGGGCGCAGGCTGGGGCTGTGGCGCACGCGCGCGGCGTCGCCCGCCTCCTGCAGGTTCATGCCGAAGTCGATGATGTTCGACAGCACCTGCCAGTGGCCCTGCGGCTGCATGGAGCCGCCCATGACGCCGAACGACATGAAGGGCTTGCCGTCCTTCGTGACGAAGGCGGGCATGTTGGTGTGCAGCGACCGCTTGTGCGGCTCGAGCGAGTTCAGGTGCCCCTCTTCGAGCGAGAAGCCGGAGCCGCGGTTCTGGAGCGCGAAGCCGAGGTCGCCGGGGACCACGTCGGAGCCGAAGCCGCCGAAGATGCTCTCGATGAGCGAGATGGCGTTGCGGTCCTTGTCGACCACGGTGAGATAGACGGTGTCGCTGTGATCGAAGGGCTGGCCCGGCGCCACCTCGAGCCCGGCGCGCTCGGGATCGATGAGCCGGCGGCGCGCGTCGGCGTAGGACTTCGTGATGAGCGGCATCGTGGGCAGCTCGTTGGCGTCGGCGTCCGCCACGTAGGTGTTGCGGTCGGCCCAGACCAGCTTCTTCGCCTCGGCGTAGAGGTGGATGGCGTCGGCCGAGTTGTGGCCGAGGGCGGCGACGTCGTAGCCCTCCATCAGGTTGAGGATCATCAGGGCGAGGATGCCGGAGCTGTTCGGCGGCACCTCCCAGACGTCGTAGCCGCGGTAGCTGGTGCTGACCGGCTCGACCCAGACCGACGAGTGGTCCTCGAAGTCGGCCATGGTGAAGTAGCCGCCGTTCCCCTCGCTGAACGCCACGATGCGCCGCGCGATGTCGCCCTTGTAGAACGCGTCGCGGCCGCCCTGCGCAATCGCCTCGTAGGTGGCGGCGAGGTTCGGGTTCCTGAAGACCTCGCCGACGCGCGGCGCGCGGCCGTCGGGCAGGTAGGTGGCCGCCGAGTCGGGCCACTGCGCGAGGGCAAGGGCCGAGCCGGCCCACTGCCGCTGGATGATCTCGCTCACCGGAAAGCCGTCGCGGGCGTAGGCGATGGCCGGCGCCAGCACGTCGGCGAGCTCCAGCGTCCCGAAGCGCTCCAGCAGCTCGTGCCAGCCGTCGACCGCGCCCGGCACCGTCCACGTCAGCGGCCCCTTGCCGGGCATCCGCGTGTAGCCCTGGCGGACCAGCGTCTCCCGGTTGATCTGGTACGGGGCGCGGCCGGTGGCGTTCAGCCCATACAGCTTCTCGGTCTCGGCGTCCCAGAGAATGGCGAAGAGGTCGCCGCCGATGCCGTTCATGTGCGGCTCGACCAGCCCGAGGACGGCGTTGACCGCCACCGCGGCGTCGATCGCGTTGCCGCCCGCCTTGAGGATGTCGATGCCCACCTGCGCCGCCAGCGGCTGGCTGGCCGCCACCATCCCGTGCGGGGCGATGACCTCGGACCGGCTGCTGTGCGGGCTCCGGGCCGGCCGGCTGTAGCCGTGCCCCAGCGCATCCTGCGACTGGGCGCGCATCGCCACCTCGGCGCCGAGCATGTTGATTCCAACCATCGCAGCTACCGCCATCAGGGTAACCCGACCGCTCCATTGCACCGGCCAACGGGGTCGCAGCTTCATGTTCATTGCTCCCTGCTTCATGGCTTCGACGGCAAGCCGTCGGAGTCCTCGGGCTCGCCCGCGAGAACGAGGATGAGATCGATCAGCGCCCTTGCTCCTGCGCCCGGATCATGACCGGGATCGACCGCCGGACGCAATGCGCCGCGCCAGGGTCGCCCGAGGCCGGCGGCGCCGTACTCGCCTACGCTCGACCGGCCGCCGCGGTTTCGGCCCGGTTGCCGACCTGACGGCGCACCGCGGCGGCGATGCAGGAGGCGGAGATGCCGAAACGCTCGAGGAGCTCGTCGGGCCGCCCGCTGCGCGGGATCCCGCGGACGGCGAGGCGCTCCACCACGATGCCGTCGGGCGCGACCGCTTCGCTGACCGCGTCGCCGAGCCCCCCCGCCGGGTAATGGTCCTCGACGGTGATCAGCCGGCCGCCCGTGCGGCACGCGGCGGCGACCAGGGCGCGGCGGTCCACCGGCTGCACCGAGTAGGCGTCGATGACGCGCAACGGGATGCCCTCGGCGGCCAGCGCGTCGTGCGCCCGCAACGCCTCGAAGAGGGTGACCCCGGCCGCCACCACCGTCGCGGCGTCGTCCGGCGACTCGCGCACCACCTTCGACCCGCCGATCGGGAACTCGTCGTCGGGGCCGTAGATGACCGGGGTCTTCGGCCGGGAGGTCCGGATGTAGACCATGCCGTCGCAGCCGGCCGCCGCCTCGACCAGGCGCACGGCGCTGACCGCGTCGCACGGGTAGAGAACGGCGCAGCCGGGCACGGCGCGCATCATCGCGAGATCCTCCAGCGCCATCTGGGAGGGTCCGTCCTCGCCGATGGAAATCCCCGCGTGCGATCCCGCGAGCTTGATGTTCATCCCGCCGATGCCCGCCATGCGCACGAAGTCGGACGCCCGGGTCAGGAAGGCGGCGAACGTCGACGGGAACGGGATGGCGCCGCGGCTGGCCAGTCCCATGGCGGCGCCGACCATCGCCTGCTCGGCGATGTAGGTCTCGACGAACCGGTCCGGATGCGCGCGCTCGAAGGTCTGGCTGAACGTGGAGTTGCCGACGTCGGCGTCGAGCGCCACGATGCGCGGATCCGCCGCGCCGAGGGCCGCGAGCGCGTCGCCGTAGGCCGTCCGCGTCGCCACCAGGCTTCCCCGCTCGTAGGCCGGCGGGGACGGCAATCGCGGCGGACCGGTATGGACCTGCGCCGGCGCCGCCTCCGACCGCGCCGGCGGCGGGATGGCCGGGATCGCCGTTGCCGGTCCGAGCCGGCCGTTCAACTCGTCGAGCGCGGCGTCGAGATGCGCACCGGGCTCGATCGGCTTGCCGTGCCAGCCGTCCTGCCCCTCGATCAGCGACACGCCCTTGCCCTTGACGGTACGGGCGAGAATCATCGTCGGCCGCCCCGTGGTCCCGCGTGCTTCTTCCAGCGCCGCCGCGATGGCCCCGACGTCGTGGCCGTCGACGACGACGGCGTGCCAGCCGAAGGCCTTCCATCGCGCCCGGTAGGCCGCCATGTCGTGGCCCCACTGCGTCGCCCGGCTCTGGCCGAAGCCGTTGACGTCGGTGATGCCGCACAGGTTGTCGAGCCGGCAGCGGTCCGCGACCTGCGCGGCCTCCCACACCGAACCCTCCGCCGACTCGCCGTCGCCGACGAGCACGTAAGTGCGGTAGTCCGAGCCGATGCGGCGGGCGTTGAGCGCGATGCCGACGGCGGCACAGATGCCCTGTCCGAGCGAACCGGTCGCCACGTCGACGAACGGCAGGCGCGGCGTCGGGTGCCCCTCCAGGTCGCAGTCGATCTGCCGGAGCTTCAGCAGGTCGTCCGGCGGGACGAATCCCGCCTCGGCCCAGGCGGCATACAGCAGCGGGGCCGCGTGCCCCTTCGACAGGACGAAGCGGTCGTTGTCGTGGTTCTGCGGGTCCCGCGGGTCGAAGCGCATGTGCCCGAAGAACAGGGCGGCGACGATGTCGGCGGCCGAGCAGCAACTCGACGGATGGCCGCTGCCCGCCGCACTCGTGGCGCGCACGGACGCCATGCGCAGACGGGTCGCGACCCGCTCGAGCGCGGGGACAATCGCGGTGAAATCGGATGGCACGGGTTCCTCTGGCGCGGGAAGTCTAGCACGGCGGTTGCGGGCGTCCGGGAAGACTCGCGCCGCGTCGGCGAGGCTCCCGCCTGGCCGTGCCGGCTCTATCTTGGCGGCGGAGGTGGGGGAGTCGGTGGGCGTGTCGGCCCGCCGGTACGATCCGTGTCACCTCGTGGCATATCGATCCTCGGTCACCCTGTAGGCGTCGGCGGTGGTGGCCACTCCATACCGACTTCCCGTGCAGCGGTCGCTCAGTCGACATCCCGCAGATCGCGCACGGCGAGAGCGTACGGCGCCGCGTCGACGCCGTGGGCGCGGGTGGCCGCCGTCTGCGCGGCGAGCGTGGCGGCGGCGCGATCCCGAAACGCCGGGTCGGCGGTGATGGTCGCCAATCGCAGGAGCACGCGCGCCGCCTCGCAGTTGACGGCGAACGGTTGCAGCGGCTCCCGCAGCAGACCGATGTCCTCCGGGCCGTGGACGCGGTCGAGGAACCCACCGCCTCCGCTCGGGTCCCACAGATGCTGGATCGCGAAGTGCATCAGCTCCTGGGCCATGTCGAGATAGACCTCGCGGTCGGTCAGCGCGTGGAGATCGAGCAGCGCCGCGGCGGCCCGGACCTGGTCGGTAAGCAGGCCCCGGACGCCGGCGCGGGAGCCGGACCGGTGGGCGATCCCGCCGCCGCGCTCGTAGGTCCCCGCCACGACGTGCTCCATCGCGTCGACGGCGAACTCCAACAGCGACGAGTCGCGCAGGGTCTCCGACGCGGCGGCGAACGCGCGGGCCATCAGGGCCGTGCCGTCGGCGTAGACGGCGCGGTCGACAGGGGGCGGCCCGACCGCGGGTGCATCTGCTTCCACCCGCGGCCGGTAGTACTCCGGGTCGCCTCGCTGGCTGGCGAAGAACCCGGGGTGGTCCGGCGCCGGGTCGGCGAGCGTGCGGCGCACGTAGCCGACCACGCCGATGGCTCGATCGAGGCAGCCGTCGTCGTCGGGCAGCAGGAAGAGGCGGAGCGCGTCGGCGTTGACGGCGAGCAGCTTCTCGGTCGCCGGCGCGGTCCAGTCGCGGCGCGCGCAGTAGCGGAACACGCCGCCGTCGAGCTCGTCGTAGAGCCCACCCCAGGCCATGGCCCGGAGCGTGCGTTCGAACACCGCGCCGAACGCCTCGTCACCGTCCCCGGCCCGACGCCACGCCAGCTCGAGGGCGGCTGCGTGGACCCGCTTCGCCCCGCCGCCGAAGCCGCCGTGCTCCTCGTCGAACTGCGCGAGCAGATGATCGCCCACCCAGGCGTCGACGTCGGGGTCGGGCGCGGCGGCCGCCGGAACGGCGGGTTGGGCGGCAGGCGCCGCGCCGCGCGCCGCGATCGCGTCCCGCTGCTGCTCGAACGCGTCGGCGACGCGCGGGAGCAGGTCCCGCATCCTCTCCGCGGTCGCGTAGGTCTCCCCGCCCAGAACCTGACCGTCCGGGGTCAGGAACGCGGTCGTCGGCCAGGCGCCGAGGCCGTAGCGGTCCGCGACGTCCGGGTGCTCGTCGGCGTCCACCCGGACCGGCACAAACCGATCGTCGAGCAGATCGGCGACACCGGGATCGGCGTACGCCCCGTGCAGCATCGCCGCACCGGCCGGGCACCAGCCCGGTCCGAGGGCCAGCAGCACGGGGACCTGCCCGGCGCGCGCCTCGTCGAAGGCGGCGCGCCCCCACGAACGCCACTCGACGAGGGAGGTCGTCGCCACGGGCGCCTACTCACGGACCGGTCAGGCGTACATCGAGGTAGACGCGCCAGCCATGACTCGCCCGCCTCGACGCGCCCCCGACCGCCGGCAGGTGAAACGCTACTCCTCGGTGATGTTCGCCTGGATGTCGAGCTCGATGCAGTCGGCCACGCTGTTGGCCGCGGGGCACCCGCGCGGGTGCCGCTCGACGGCGCGCTCGGCCGCCTCGCGCTTCCCCTTCGGGACCGTGAGGTCGTAGCGGACGCGGATGCGCGTGATGCGCAGCACCTTGTCGATCGCTTCGATGTCGCCTTCGACGGCGGCGGTGATCTTGTCGGGCGGCGCCGGAATCTCGCGCACCTCCAGTGCGCGTGCAAGGGTGCCGAGCAGTCAACCGCCGACGGCGCCGACCATGTAGTCGAGCGTCGCGGGCACGTCCTCGTCCGGCTCCACCCCGTAGAACTTCTTGATGCCCCCGTGCACGCCGAACCGGATCGGCGTGTCGAACCCGTCGAGGAACATCTCGCGGATGGGTCCCTTGACCCGATCTATCCGCATGCGGCTGGTATGTACGACGTCTGGCACGAGCGGCTCCTTCCGCCTCCGGCCGCGATCGCGCGGCGCCGGGCACTTCGCGTCCCCGATGCTACAATCGGGGACCATGCAAGAGTCAAGAATCAGCGTCGTTCTCGTCGTCTTCGCCGCTGCGCTGCTGCTCGCCGGGAGCGCGGTTCCGGCCGGCGCCCAGGCGCCGAGCTTCCAGGCGGAAGAGGGTCCGGAAGGGGTCCGCAACTACACGCGCGTCGACGCCACCGTCGCCTGCGCCGGCGCCACGCCGGTCGAGGCGCTGGCCGTGCTGCAGGAACGGGGCTTCCGCACCATCGTCAACTTCCGGACCCCGGGCGAGCAGGGAGCCGACATCGACGACAGCCGCGCGGCGGCCGAGGCGGCCGGCCTCAACTACGTCCACCTGCCGTTCCGCACGCCGACGGCCGAGATCGCCGAGGCGTTCCTCGACACGGTGGGCGAGCCGGCCAATCAGCCCGTCTACATCCACTGCGGCTCCGCCAATCGGGTGGGCGCGATGTGGCTGATCAAGCGCGTCAAGCAGGACGGCTACTCGGTGGAGGACGCAACCGCCGAAGCGGAAGCCATCGGCCTGCGGAGCGTCCCGCTGAGGAACTTCGCGCTCGAGTACGTCGGCGCGGGCAACTGACGGGCGGCCAGGGTCGACTGCGACACGGTGGCCGACGGCACGGCGGTATAGCGGCACCGTGGCCGGCAAGGAACGGGAACGCCTCGGCGACATGGACGCCGAGGCGTTCCGCAACCACGGCCACGCCCTCGTCGACTGGATAGCCGACTACCTGAACCACACCGAGCGCTACCCGGTCCTCTCCCGGAATACGCCGGGCGCGGTGCGCGACGCGCTGCCGCCGTCACCGCCCGACAAGGGCGTCCCCTTCGATGCCATCTTCCGCGACTTCGAGCGGGTGATCCTCCCCGGCGTCACGCACTGGAACCACCCCGGCTTCTTCGCCTACTTCGCCATCTCCGGCGCCGCCGCCGGGGTGCTCGCCGAGTTCCTCTCCGCCGCCCTGAACGTGCAGGCCATGCTGTGGCGGACGTCGCCCGCCGCGACCGAGCTCGAAGAGGTGACCCTCGGCTGGCTGCGGCAGCTTCTCGGCCTGCCCGCCACGTTCGAGGGCGTCATCTACGACACGGCGTCCATCTCCAGCCTGCACGCGCTGGCCGCGGCCCGGCACCGCGCGGTGGCCGGCGTCCGCACGCGGGGGCTGGCCGGGCGCCCGGACGTCGGTCCGTTGCGCGTCTACGCCTCCGAGCAGGCGCACTCGTCGATAGACAAGGCGATCATGACGCTCGGCCTGGGCCACGACGCGCTGGTCCATGTCCCCGCGGACGACGAGTTCCGGATGCGGCCCGAGGCGCTGCGCGAGGCCATCGCCGCCGACCGCGCGCGCGGCGTCACCCCGCTGGCGGTGACCGCCACCGTGGGCACCACCTCGACGACCAGCGTCGACCCGGTCGGCCCCATCGCGGACGTCTGCGCGGACGAGGGCATCTGGCTGCACGTCGACGCGGCCTACGCCGGCGTCGCGGCCCTGGTGCCGGAGACGCGGGATGTGCTGGCCGGCTGCGACCGGGCGGACTCGTTCGTCGTCAACCCGCACAAGTGGCTCTTCACGCCGTTCGATCTCAGCGCGCTCTACTGCCGGCACATGGACACGCTGCGCGATGCGTTCTCCCTGACGCCGGACTACCTGCAGACGCTGGAAGCCGTGGAGGTCCGCAACCTGATGGACACCGGCGTGCAGCTCGGCCGCCGGTTCCGCTCGCTGAAGCTGTGGGCCATCCTGCGCCACTTCGGGTCGGAGGGCATCCGCGAGCGTCTCGCCGAGCACATGCGCCTCGCCCGGCTGTTCGCGGGCTGGGTGGACGAGAGCCCCGACTTCGAGCGGCTGGCGCCGGTGCCGTTCAGCGTGGTCTGCTTCCGGGCCTTGCCCGCCGGCGCCGCAGCCGCACCGGGTAACGCCGGGACCTCGACCGCGGGCGACGCCGCCGACGAAGCCGCGGGCGACACCGCCGACGAAGCCGACGAAACCGAGGCCGACGCGCTGAACGAGCGGCTGATCGAGGCCGTCAACGCCACCGGTGAGGTCTTCCTGTCCCACACGCGCCTCGACGGACGCTTCACCATCCGCCTGGCAGTGGGCCACATTCGCACGGAAGAGCGGCACGTGCGCCGGGCGTGGGACCTCCTCACCGACAAGCTGGACGCGCTCCGCTGAATCCGGATGCGACCCGCGCCGGTCCCGACTACATATGCGCATAAACGCATATGCTGATATACTCAGAGGAATCAATTCTCCGTATCTCTACTGCCGCATTTTGGATCCTCTGTATTTACGAAGTTGTGTTGACGATGAGCATCCGCTGGAGTCTGGTCGTCCCTGATGAAACCGACCGCAGTCTTCGCAGCTACCTGGCCAGGACCGGTGGCAGGAAGGGAGACCTGTCCCGGTTCGTCGACCGCGCCGTCCGGCAGGCGATCTTCTGGGAGACCCTCGAATCGGTCTGGGAACGCAACCAGCACCTCTCGGCCGAAGAGGTCCAGGCTCTCGCCGATGACGCGGTTGCGCAAGCCCGTGCGGATCGTGCTTGACACCAACGTCTTCGTGAGCGCGCTGATATCGCGGAACGGACTACCCGGCCGGGTGCTCGAAGCGGTCAAACAACAGGGACTGACGCTGGTCACCTCCACGGCACAGCTCGACGAGTTGCGGACCGTGCTGAGCCGTGAGCGCCTCGGACCGTACATCCGCCGTGAAGAGGCGGAGGATCTGATTCGCAACCTGGAAGCGGTGGGCGAGGTCGTTACCACCGACCTGCCCGACGTGGAGGTATCACCCGACCCGGACGACAACCGGATACTCGGCACGGCGATCGCCGGGCGCGCAGATCTGATCATCTCCGGCGACAAGAAGCACATGCTGGCCCTTGGCCAAGTGGAGAACATCCCGATCGTCAGCGTGGCCGATGCAGTCGACCGGTTGCCGGTCGGCGGCCGCAGCTAGGAAACTGCGTCACGCCCGGAATGCGGCGCTACAAGGCCTGGGGTTCGCGGCATCCTCCCTGGACGCCGTCACGGAGACAGCCGCCACGCTTCCCGCCAGCGCGTGGGGTCGCCGCCCGGATCCGGCTCCAGCGCCACCACGCCGTGCGGAGGAAACGCCACGTCCTCGCCGACGCGGCCGAGCAGCCGCCGCAGCAGGCGCGCGATGTGCGGCATGTGTCCGACCAGCAGCAGGTCGCGCGTCTCGCCGGCCAGCCGGTCCGCGAGGATGTCGGAGGGATCGGCGGGCTGCAGGCCGCGCACCATCGTGAACGCGGCCAACGGATTGCACGCCAGGCGGAACGCCTCGCCGGTCTGGCGCGCGCGCAGCTTGCCGCTGTGCCAGATCTCGACCGGCGCGACGCCACGCCCCGCCGCCTCCCGCGCGAGCCGCTCGACCGCCGCGCGGCCGGCTTCCGTCAGCGGACGCTGCGCGTCGACGCTCGGAGAAACCGCCTCGCCGTGGTGGACCAGATAGATCATCAGGCTCCTAACCCTCGATCCCCCGCCAGTGCGCGCTGGTCCAGACCTCGAACCGCAGCAGCGCGAGCACCGTCACCACCTCGAGGCGCCCGATCCACATGGCGGCGATCAGCGTCAGCTTGCTGATCGGGTGCAGCCCGGCGTAGCTGGACATCGGCCCCACCTCGCCGAAGCCGGGTCCGATGTTGCCCAGCGTGCCGGTCGTGGCGGTCACCGCCGTCTCCAGGTCCGCCCCGAGACCGATGACCACCGCCGTGCAGACCGCGAACATCAGGACGTAGAACAGGAAGAACACCAGGACCGAGCGGATCACCTCGTCGGGCACGACCTTTCCGCCGAGCTTCACCGGCAGGACGCCGCGCGGATGCAGCGTCCGCCGCAGCTCCAGCAGCGTGAAGCGCCCCACCAGCATGTGCCGCAGCACCTTCGGTCCCCCCGCCGCCGAGCCCGCGCAGCCGCCGATGAACATCATGGCCAGCAGGACGAGCTTGGTCCGGTCGTTCCACAGGTCGAAGTCGGTGGTCGCGTAGCCGGTTGTGGTCAGGATGGACAGCACCTGGAACGCCGCCCGGCGCAGCGGCGCGCCGTCGCCCTCCACGATCCACAGCAACAGGGCCAGGGAACCGGCGGCCAGGGCGACGATGCCCACGTAGGCACGGAACTCGTCGTCGCGAAACAGCGCGCCGGGCCGGCCGAGCAGCGCCCGGTACTGCAGCGCGAAGTTGGCCCCGGCGAGGAACATGAAGAGGCAGATGATCCACTCGATCAGGGCGCTGTCGTAACCCATGACCGACTGCGCGTGGGGCGAGAACCCGCCCGCCGCGAGCGTCGTCATCGCGTGGCACACCGCATCGAACCAGGGCATGCCGGCCAGGCCGAGCGCGATCACCTCGGCCGCGGTCAGCCCCGCGTAGAGGCGCCAGAGCGACGCCGCGGTCTTGCGGATCTGCGGGGCCAGCTTCTCCTCGGTCGGCCCCGGCGCCTCGGCGAAGAACAACTGGCGGACCCCCACCGCGAGGCGCGGCAGGACCGCGACGACCAGGGTGATGACCCCCATGCCGCCGATCCACTGCGTCATCGCCCGCCAGAAGAAGAACCCCCGCCCCGGCGCCTCGAAGTCGGTCAGGATGGTCGCGCCGGTCGCCGTGATGCCCGACATCGCCTCGAACAGCGCGTCGATGACGCCGAAACCGACCCACAGGTAGGGGATCGAGCAGAGCACCGCGAACAGCAGCCAGACGCCGGACACCACCGACAGCGCCTCGATCCGGCGGAGGTCGTCGTCCGCGCCGCGCGAGACGCCGAGCAGCGTCTGCCCGATGCCGCCGCTGACGACGCCGCCGATGACGAAGCCGGGAATGTCGCTCCACTCGCCGTAGAAGGCGGCGACCAGAGCCGGCGCGGCGAAGGCGGCGCCGAAGAGCCGGCAGATGCGGCCGGCGACCTGGGCGATGTTGATGAAGCGCATGGTCCGCGGCTACCCGCGCGCGAACAGGTCGCGCACGCCCCGGACCGCCGCCTCGGTGCAGCAGACGAGCAACCGGTCGCCTCCCTCTATCCGGTGGTCGCCCCGCGGGACGATGACCTCCCCGGCGCGCAGCACGGTGCCGATGATGGAATCCCGCGGCAGGCGCAGATCCTTCACCGCGGTGGGCAGGAAACCCGCCGGCGTGGTCAGCTCCACGACGCGGGCCTGCCCCTCCTGCAGGATGGCGAGCAGGCTGGCGCGGCCGCTGTCGATCTGGTGGACCACCGACGTCACCGCCGCCCCGCGGGCGGACAGCGCCACGTCGATGCCGACGCGCTCGAACAGGCGGTGGTTGGACGACTTGCTGACGCGCGTAATCACCTTGCCGACGCCGAGCTGCCGCCCGAGCAGCGAGGCGAGCAGGTTGCGTTCGTCGTTGTCGATGACCGAGACCAGGACGTCGCTGCGGCCGATGTCCTCCGACTCCAGCAGCTCCAGGTCGGTGCCGTCCCCCTGGAGGATGAGGGCGCGGCCCAGCGTCGCGGCGAGCAGCTCGCCGCGGGCTGCGTCCCGCTCGATGACGCACAGCCGAATCCCGTCGGCGCGGTCGAGGTGCTGCGCCAGGCGGTAGCCGACGTCGCCGCCGCCGATGATGGTCACGAGCTGCGACGCGGCGTCCCGCGCGCCGGGGGCCATCAGGGTGCGGAGCTGCGCCATGCCGTCGCGGTTGCCCATCAGGACCACCTTGTCGCCGGGCTCCAGGCGCGTCTCGCCGCGGGGAATGGAGGTGGAGTGCTCGTGCTTCACCGCGATGATGACCACCCCCGCCGGCAGGTCGAGCGACGCCACCGGCGGCCCGACCAGCGGGGAGGCGGCGTCGAGCCGGTACTCCAGCAGCTCGATGCGGCCGCCCGCGAACACCTCGGCGTCGGTCGCCCCCGGCGCCATGATGATGCGCTGGATGTCGGCGGCCAGCTCCGCCTCCGGCCAGATGATCTCGTCGATCCCGAAGTCGCCGTGCAGGCCGTCGGCGCCGCCGACGAGCAGGTCCTCGCGGGTGGCGAAGCAGATCGTCCGCCGCGCGCCCAGCTTGCTGCCGAGCGCGCAGGCGACGATGTTGATCTCGTCGAGCTGCGCCGAGGCGACGAGCAGCTCGCAACGCTCGACCCCCGCCCGCCGCAGCACGTCGGGATTGGCGCCGCTGCCGGCGACGAACTCGACGTCGGCGTCGGCGAAGCGCTCGCCGACCAGCGGATCCGAATCGACCACGAAGACGTCGTGCGCCGGACCGAGGGCCTTCGCCAGCGGATACCCGATGGCCCCGCCGCCGATGATGATGATGTGCATCCGATCGCCGCCGATGCGCGACTACGGTCGCGTCGGGAGTCTCGCCAGCGCGAAACTTCTACCCGCCGTTGTCGGTCGCTGACCGCCCGCGCTGCAATCCTACTCCTGCCAGGCGGCTCCCGGCCCCTCCGCGAGGGGACGCCCCGCCCGGCCGTCGACTTCGCGCCCGCCGGCCGCTCCATACCAGATATACTCCCGCCCCATGGATGCCGCCACCCTGTCGCTCGGCGCCCTGGCGATCGCCATCGTGGTCAGTTGCACGATCCGGCTGCACGTCGGGTTCCTCG
>WTGR01000040.1 GCA_011523485.1 Acidobacteriota bacterium | reverse complement strand
AGGTGACGCAGCGCCAGATCCTGAAGCTCGGCTTCGATCCGGCCGATTCCGAGCCGCCCCGCGATCGGGGCGTAGACGTCCAGCGTCTCGGTGGCGATTCGCTGCCGCTTCTCCTCTCGGAGAAAGTCGAGGGTCCGCATGTTGTGCAGCCGGTCGGCGAGCTTGATCAGGATGACCCTGGTGTCGTCGGTCATCGCGATGATCATCTTGCGGACGTTTTCCGCCTGGTTGGCCTCCGCGGAACTGAACTCCACGCGGCTCAGCTTGGTGAGGCCGTCGATCACCCGGCTCACATCCCGGCCGAACCGGCGCTCCAGATCCTCGTTCGTGACCTTGGTGTCTTCGACCACGTCGTGGAGGAGGCCGCAGGCGACGGAGACGATGTCGAGCTTCAGGTCCGCGAGGATCCCGGCTACCTCGAGCGGATGGTTCAGATAGGGCTCGCCCGAGAGGCGGACCTGTCCCTGATGCGCCTTGGCGGCTACCACGTAGGCCGCGCGGAGCAGGTCGAAATCGGCGTCGGGCTGGTATGCCCGGACCCGGTCCCGAATCGTCTCGAACCGAATCATCGCCTGCCTGTCTCCCGTCTTACCCTAGCAGTTGCGTCCAGTCATTCTGAGCCCCGCTGTGGGGCCTCCCGGGAAGGCTCGTCCCGGATCGAGGACTCAAAAAACCCCGCCGGCCGCGGCCGAAGCACGCGGCCGACGGGGCCTGAGATCTTTTCCTGGTCTCCTTGGGAAATGCGCTTGTCTAGCGTTCCTGCGCAGCCTCCGCGGCGGCAGCAGCAGCAGCGGCCGCTTCCTGCTCCATCCGGTCTCGGATAGCGATCGCCCGATTCCGGTACTCGTCGGCTTCGGCAGTCAAGGCGTCCGCATTGCGCGGATCCACCTTTGCCAGTTCCCGCAGGAGGAGGTTCTTGTAGACGAGGGCGTCCACGTATTCGTCGTTCCGGACAAGAGCCTCGTCGAGCTGCGCCAGTCCGAGATCGATGAACTCGCGGCGCTGCCGCTCGGTCAGGTCAGGATCCCGATAGACCTTGTCCCAATAGTAGGTCGCGATGAGGTAGTACCCCTCCGGGTTGTCCGGATTCACGTCGCGAGCCTGTTCGAGCCATTCCATCGTCTCGTCGAACCGGCCGTACTTGTTGAACAGGTTGGCGACCTGCCGGTAGGCGATCGGATCGTCGGGATTCATTTCCACGGGAACCTTGTACGCCTCGATGGCTTTCTCGAAGAGCGGGTTCACTTCGGGATCGTGGAAGCGCTCGTACACGTCGGCCAGGCCGTAGTACAGCTCCGGAGTACCCGGATTCATTTCGATCAGACGATTGAAGTAGTACTCCGCCCCTTCGAGATCGTCGAGGTGGTCACGATGGATGCCCGCAAGCTGTTCAGAGGCGTAGCGTTCGTAGAGTTGAATGCTGTCCCTTGACGCTTGTCCAGGGCCGGGTTCGTGAGCGCCTCTTCGACGGCGGCGATGGTGTCCTCGTAACCGTCGAGCGCGTTATCGAGGTATTCCTCGTTCTGCGGATCATCGAAGGTCGTCGGGCTGTAGAGCAGATGGTTGCTGCTGGCGCTGAAGAAATGCAACGTCGTCTGGATGAGGGGGTTGTCCGCGGGCGCGTTCTCGGTGGCTTCCTGGTAGTAGCGGATCGCATCCTCGTATTCCCTTCTCCCGTAGGCTTCGTTCGCCTTGCCGAAGGCACGCATGGCCTGCAGCATGTCGATGTAGTTGGGGAGTCCCCCGCGAAGAGGGGGAGCGGGCGAGATGACCAATCCGATCAGGAGCAGCACAGCGACGCCCACCGAAATGAGGACAGTCTGTTTTGTGTTTAGGGCCACTGCTTGTGATCTCCTCTGGGGCTGCGCGAGCAGCTATTGGGCGACGATCCCGACGCGCTCGACGCCGTTCCCCTTCACGATGTCCAGCACGGAGACCACCTGTCCGTACGACAGGAAGGGATCGGCCTTGAGAAAGATCGTCTTGTCGGCGCGGGTCTCGAAGATGTCGCGGACACGCAGGGGGAGTTCCTCCGGCTCGACGACCTGCTTGTTGATGGTCACCTGTCCGGACGAGTCGATGCTCAGCACCAGCTGGTTCGGATCCGGTTCCGCGTCAATGACCTGGTCCTGGTTGTCCGGCATTTCCACGTCGTGCCCCTGCTGGGTCAGCGGGGTGACGACCATGAAGATGATCAGGAGCACCAGAAGCACATCAATGAGCGGTGTGATGTTGATGTCGGAAGTGACTCCGCCAGAGGCGAATCCTGCCATTCCCATGATGGTTTCTCCTGGGCGTCAGCCCTATTGGAGGTTGCTACTCGGCCCGTTCGGTGATGAGGCCGATCTCGTCGGCCCCGCCATCGCGGCAGAGCGACATGAGGCCGAGCACTTCGTGGTACGGAAGCCGTTCGTCGGCCTTCAGGTAGAGGATCTTGTCCGTCTTGCCCGCGAACTTCTCGACCAGGAGGTTCGGCAGTTCCTGCCTGGGGACGGAGATGAGGTCGAGATAGATCGCCCCGTCCTCGCGGATCGCGACGTTCACGACATCGTCGCTGTCGGCGTGATCGATACCGTAGTCGGCTACCGGCAATTTGACGTCCACTCCCTTCTGCAGAAGCGGCGTCACAACCATGAAGATGATGAGCAACACCAGCATGACGTCCGCCAGGGGAGTCACGTTGATGTTCGCGTTTACGTCCTTGCTACCAAGACCTGACATTCCCATGATGCATTACTCCTTGGTTTCCCGGTCCGCCACCGCTCCGGGCGGCGGCGCAGTGGGGCCCCCCGGCGCGATTCCCCCGAAGCCGGAAGAAACCTTGGGATCGCGCCAGTGGGGCATTGAAGGGTGACTCGGACGAAGCCGCGTTAGCGGCGCGCCATGAAGTCGATGAGCTCGGAGGCGCCGTTGTCCATCTCGACGCCGAACCCATCGGCCCGGTTCGTCAGGTAGTTGAACGCCCACACGGCTGGGATGGCGACGAAGAGTCCGAGCGCGGTGGCGATCAGCGCCTCCGCGATTCCGGCCGATACCGCGCCGATTCCACCGGATCCGGTCAGCGCCATGCCGCGGAACGCGGTGATGATGCCGAGCACGGTGCCCAGCAGACCCACGAAGGGAGCGGTGGCGCCGATCGTCGCGAGCCCGGAAAGGTTCCGGCGCAGGTCCATCATGCCGATCGCGGTGGCGCGCTGGATGGCCCGGTGAGCCGCTTCCATCGTGATGTCCTTGTCCCCACTACCTTCCTCGGTCTGGAACTGGATTTCCTGAAGTCCAGCCAGCAGCACCTTGGCGAGGTGGCTGTTCTTGACATCCTTGTCCTTGCTCACCTTGATGGCCGCTTCGATGTTGCCGGCCTTGAGCTCCTTGGCGATGCGCACGGAGTAGCCGCGCGACTGGCCCTTCGCCTTCTGGTAGGTCAGCCACCGCTCGATCATCACCGAGAGGGAGTAGATCGACATGATGACCATCACGCCGTTGATGAGCTTTGCGGCCGGTCCCATGTGGGACCAGATCTCAAGCAAGTCAAAAGACATTCCGTTCGTCCTCCTGGGATCTAGGGAAAAAGTGTTTGGCTTCTCCTGCCCGGGACCGGGTTGAGGATCGGTACGAGTCGGATCGGTGGGATCCGGTCAATCCGCATCGTGGGCAGGGCGAAATCAGCCTTGATGAAACTGGGTGGTCTGGACTGGAAAACCGGGCTTCCGGGGTCGTCGTTCCGGATCGGCGTCAGCCAAGGTTGAAGGTTACCGTCACGGTCATGACGATGGGAACCGGCACGCCGTTGAGCAGAGTGGGCTGGTACCTCCACTGCCGCACGGCGTCCATCGCCGCCTGGTCGAGCAGGGGAATCGAGCGAAGCACCGAGATGTTCGTCACGTTGCCGGACGGGTCGATGATGGCCTCGAGGATCACCACTCCCGAAACCCGGGCCTGCTTGGCGATTTCCGGATAGATGGGCTGCACGTAGACCGTGCGGGTCGGCTCCCGGATCTC
>WTGR01000487.1 GCA_011523485.1 Acidobacteriota bacterium | reverse complement strand
CGTCCTCGTCTTCCACGGCTGGGAGCTGGTGCACAGCGCCGCCGTCGAGCTCGAATCGTCAGCCGCGGCGGAGAGCTTACAGCGTTAGATTCTATTTCCCACAAATCGTTCATAATACGTGACTTGCGGTCATTGCGTCTACCGTCATTCCCTCATCGATTCCCCCTTTCGTGCGGGAATTCACGGCACCCTCGAAGCTCTGACGGACCGCAGCGGCCGTTCAACCTCGACGCTCCACTTGGTCCGATCACGCAGGAATGCCATCTTCACCCCGCACAAGCATCAGCAGGCGCTTGAATCCCTCGTTGTCAGTGTCGCTCTTCCAGAAGTTGACGAACCGGCAGACGATCTGGAGATTGCCGTGTTCGTAGTGGCCGTTGCTGTCGATCCGATCAACCGAGGGCCGTAGGTTCAAGTCTGCACCTGGTCCAGCGAAGTGGAACGGTATCCCGGTGAGCGCGCAGCGGTCGCCCTGAGGGTCCAGCAAGGACCCGAGTAGCTTCTCCAATTCCGCCGAGGTCATCCGCAGTTCCTTGTTCTTTGCGGTGCGCTGTTCGAGCTGACCGTTGGCGTTACGGACGGTGTGCTCGACGGAATGCCGCATCTCGATGATGGACGTCTCACGGCCGCCGAGCACCCGCCCGGGGTCCTTGCCGCCCTTGATGCCCTCGTCGCTCAGTTGCCTTGCGAGCATCCAGCAGAAAGAATGGGCGTCGATCAGCCGGATCTTGGGGAGGCCGCCTTTCTCCACCAGTGCCCCTTGCACCCCGCGGAGCGCGGTGTTGAATCGCTGGTAGTTCCCCCAGGAGCAGTTGCGCACAGTGACTAGGTCGATCCCGAGGTCGCGGAAGGCGCGGTCGAAGGTGGTCGGTTGGATCGGCATGAAGCGATCCATGTCCTTCAGGAAGTACAGGTACCGTCCGGAAAGGTGTATTGCCGTAAAGCACTACTGATCAGTAGTTTACATGAACTCCGTGCTGCACTCGGCCAGCACGAGGCGCCGAGGAACGACGTCGATCTCCAGCACCAGGACGACGACGACCGGAGCACATGACCAGCGCGGGAATCTCAAGTCGGAAACGGAGCCGAACTTGAGGATCCGGACCCGTCACCAGATCCGAATGACCCAGCTCACGAACGACGGGAACGGGCGCACGGGAAAGCTGGATCCTGCTCATGTAGATGGCAGGAGCCAGCCTACCCTATGTGTACACATCGGGCTGGCGAGGGGATGCTGTGCTCCCCTCGGACCCCTCGCTCATGGCCGCCCGGCGACCGTTTCCGGGCTGTCGTTCGTCTTGTCGCCGATCTCTTGCATCACGCCGATGTCGCCGGGCTTGGCGAGGGCCGCGCCGGTCCCGCTGGCCGTCGTTGCCGATGCGGTCCCCTGTCGGGTCGCAAGCCTGCTTGCGGGCCCTAGTTGCGGCCACGACGGCAGGCGGTGGGTCTCCCAGCCGCGACCATCACGGCTCTTCGGGCCGAGCCGTTGGATCGCAGGTCGGACAGCGACGTATGTGAGCATCGCAGCCATTGGCGCGCACTCTGTGACCCTCTGGGCATTGCAGCACCCACACGCGCGCGAACGGATGCGTGGAGCTACGGTCATTCGTCTTTCGCACGAGGACCAACCCGTTCGGATTCCTCGTCATTGCGACCGTGTACCCCTCAGTCGGTTTCCCGACCTCGCGCTGCTGCCGCTCCCACTCCAGGGCCGCAGCGCGAGTCGTGCGACGTCCGACCTGCTCGATATGCCCATTCACCCCTGCCGCCCGCCGATGCTGTGCCTCTCGGCTCACGAGGTCGTTCGTGATTCCCGTGTGGATGATTCGGTTGCCCAACTTGAAGTGGTACTTGTAGGTGTCTCGGATCATGACCTCCGAATTCTGACATCCACGGCGGCTTCACAGGCCGACCATACCCACCGCCGACGAGCAACCGCTCGACAGTTCGGCCACCCGGTCAGATTCCCCGTTGCTGCCCGAACAGCTCGTGCACCCATTCGAGGACTCTCGGCGTGCCCTCGAATACGAACTCCTGCCCCTGACCGCGGACGTCGACGTGAACCCATGATCCCTGGCGCTTCCGGTACTGCTTGGGACGACGGTGGCGCCACGCCAACCACATTGCCCAAGGGAGTCTCCAGGCCGACATCGGTTCCCCGCACCGGGTCAACACGTGCCGGCGACTGGCAGTGGCACTTCGGAACACGCCGGCACCGTCAACACCGATGTCGGTACCGTCTATGCAGAGCTTCGGGGTCGCGACGTAGATGGTGTTGTTCGGAGGCCATGACGGACCATTCACATGGGGATGGGCACGTAGCCAAGGGCGCTGCTCGACGGCGCCAGCGGTGTCGGCACCGACGCGAACGATATCGGACACCTGAAGCCACCCGAACACCCGGTGCTCACTCGGAGCGCTCGAAGCGTACCGCCACCCGCCTCCCGGGGTCTCCTCCACCCTACGGAACCAACCGAAGAACAGAAAGAGGTCGCCGCAACGGATGCGCTGGTTCTCGAGTTCGGTCTGCGCGCCATCGACTTGCCCGAATGTCGGCCGCCACCCGGGCAGCCGCTCAAGTGCGTCGGCGCGTATGTCCGGATCGAGGTGACACATGTCCTCCCCTCGAATGCACCTTCTGGTCAGGCACTCCACGATTGGCTCAAGTGAACTGTCACGCCAATAGACGTCCCGATATCGAGTGGCACTGCAAGGGTACTTGTCCGGCACCGGAATGGGCAGGGAGAGAGTGGAGCCATCTGGCAGGATGGGACTAGCCTTCCTGCCCTGTTTTGAATCGAGACCCTTGCGGCTCAAGATGATCTTCATCGCTCACGAAGGCCGCCATCCTGGACAGCCTCTGGGCTCGCCGCTACGCCACGGTACCATCGGGAGCGCGCCGCCCGACAGAATGATCGCCGCTGCCGCGACATCACGTCAACGCCCGGACGAATCCTCCGGCCGGCACTCACAGTCTCGCGTAGACCGCCCAGTCGTCCATCAAGAGCGGTCGCCGCTCGAACAGGTCCGACCGCGCATAGGCCGCCTCGACCTTGTTCGTCACCACATGCGCCAGCGTCGCCTCGATGACCTCCCGCGGGTGGTCGGTCCGCTCCGCCGCCCAGTTCCGGAACGACGAGCGGAAGCCAGGTGCCACGGCGGCGATGCCGTGCAGTTGGAGCATCTTCGGCAGCGTCGACGCCGCGACCGGCCTGCCGCTCCGCATCGGGAACACGAGATCGGCGTCGCCGCGCGCCCGCGCCGCGTCGAGGACCTCCACCGCCGGGCCGCAGAGCGGAACCCGGTGCTCCCGCTTCGCCCTCATCCGCTCTGCCGATATCGTCCACACCCGCCCCGGCACGTCCATTTCCTCCCACGTTGCCAAGCGCACCTCGGCGGACCGGCCCGCGGTCAGCACGAGGAACTCGAAAGCCAGCCTCACGACCGGCGCCGCCGAGTCCGACGTCCGCACTGTCTCGACCGCCGCGGCCACCTCCGCGTGCGGGAGCGCCCGCATGTGCTGCACGATGTCGCCCTGCGGACCGAAGACCGGCCCGATGCGGTCGCACGGATTGTCCGAACGCCACTCCATCGCCACGGCCCACTCCAGCACCCCGGCCGGTGGCGTCGGGATGGTGAATCCGTAGCATGTAGATGCGTGCGTCAGTAGTTGAAAGTAGAATAAGTAGTGCTAAAGTACGTGTATTGGTAGCATAAAGATCCTCGGCCCGGAGGTGCATGCCCGTGGCGGATCCGGACGGATCGGCGTACCGGCGGCGTGTCGTGGACGACGAGCTGGATGTGCTCCTCGAGGAGTTGCCCGCCGTGAGTCTGGAGGGACCCCGCGCGATCGGCAAGACGTGGACCGCGCGGCGGCGCGCCCGGACCGTACACAATCTGGACGACCCGCAGACGCTCGCGCTCGTGGAGGCCGATCCCGGTCGCCTGACACGTGGTTCCGAGCCGATCTTCATCGACGAATGGCAGCGCTACCCGCCCGCCTGGGATCTGGT
>WTGR01000821.1 GCA_011523485.1 Acidobacteriota bacterium | reverse complement strand
TACCGCCTCGACGCGTCCTACGCCGGGCACCTGCTCGCGGACGGCGCCGGCGCCGGCGAGCCGGTCATACGCTGGGAGTTCGTGGACGCGGACGAGACCGCCTTCGTCGGTATCGAGCAGTGGGGCGAGACGGAGTTCACCGCCGCTGCCGGCTCGGTGGTCGAGGACTACCAGTTCACGCACATCCTGCCGGGGAGTCCGACATGAGTTGCCGCTGGCCGGTTCCGCAACTGCGCATCGGTCTCGCGCCGATCGTCCTGGTTGCCCTGCTCGCCGCCGCATGCGACACGCAGACGCCGCTCGAACGGCTGCAGGGGCAGCTCGAGACGTATCCGGAGTACTCGGTGGTGCTGCAGGACATGGACGAGGACCTGTTCGGGTACTCCCACCGGTACCAGGTCGTCGTCGGCGCGCCGCAGGCGGGGTCGGACGAGCTGGTCTACCGGGAAGCGGTCCTCGACTGGCAGCAGGTCGACTCCGGGACCTACGAGCGCTACCGGCCGTTCCTCGGCATGGTCGTCCTCTCGAAGAGCCCGGGCGGCAACGTCGATCAGGACGCGCACCCGCCCGGATACCGGCAGGTGGGCGACGAGCGGTACGGGCAGTGGCGCGAAGACTCCGGCGGGCGGTCGTTCTGGGAGTTCTACGGGCAGTACGCGCTGCTGAGCCACATCATGGGCGGCTTCGGGCGGCCGATCTACCGCGACGACTGGAACGGCTACCGGGATGCGCGGAGCCGCGGCCAGACGTACTACGGCCCCGGCGCTCCCGGCGGCGGCCGCACGTACGGCACGAACGGGTCCACCACCCGCCAGACCAGGCCCGACTTCTTCCGGCGCCAGCAGGCGCGGCAGGCGTCGCAGAGCCGGTCGTTCGGTCAACGGGTAGGCAGCCGCATGGCGGGCGGCATGCGCAGCTTCGGCAAGTAGCCGGGGGGAGAGACTTCATGTCGGTGGAACAGATTCTGCCCGGCTTCGTCCACTTGGCCGTCGTCCTGGTGCTGCTCCTCGTCGGCAAGTGGACCTACGACGGGTTGCACCGCGGCTTCGCGTTGCGGACCGAGCTGATCGAGAAGCGCAACCTGGCGGCCGCGGTGGCCGTCGCCGGCTACTACCTGGGGCTGGCCATCGTCCTGGGCGGCGTCGTCTCCGGCCCCGCCTCGTTCAGCCTCCTCGACGACGTCATCGGGCTCGCCATCTTCGGCCTGCTCGGCATCGTGCTGCTGAACCTCTCGGCCCTGATCAACGACAAGGCGGTGTTCTCGCAGTTCGCCATCGAGCACGAGATCGTCGAGGACGGCAACGTGGGCGTCGGCATCCTGGAAGGGGCCAGCTACGTCGCCGTCGGCCTGATCACCGCCGGTGCGATGTCCGGGGAGGGCGGCCTGGCGTCCGGGTTGGCGTTCTGGGTCGCGGGGCTCGTCGCGCTGATCGTGGCCGGGCGGCTGTACGACCGGATCACGCCCTACGACCTGCACGACGAAATCGAGAAGGGCAACACCGCCGTCGCGGCGGCGTTCGCGGGGGTGCTCGCCGGCTTCGGCAACGTCATCCGGCTGGCCGGCGAGGGCGACTTCGTCTCCTGGAACCAGAGCCTGACCGAGTTCGGCTACTACGCGGTGGCCGGGCTCGTGCTGCTGCCGGTCGTGCGGCTGTTCGCCGACAAGGTCCTGCTCCCCGGCGCGCGGCTGGGCGACGAGCTGGTGCGGGCGGAGCCCAACCTGGGCGCCGGCGTCGTCGCGGGAGCGACCTACCTGGGCGCGTCGATGCTGATCGGGTTGACGCTGTAGGATTCCCGGGCGCGGCTGGCGGACACTTCCCGGCGAGCCGGCGATCAACCTGCCTACCGACGGACGATGCGAACATTCCTGGCGAGGAGGCGGCCGCCGGCGGCGGCGGTGCTCGCTTTCCTGCGGCGCGAGAACCTCTTTCGCCTCATGGGCGTGATCGTCGTGCTGGTCCTGACCGGGGCCGCCGGCCTCACGTACTTCGAGGAAGATCGGCCGATTCACGACGCGCTCTGGTGGGCCATCGTCACCCTGACCACGGTCGGCTTCGGGGACATCTCCCCGGAGACGCTGGGCGGCCGGGTGATCGGCGTCGTGCTGATGTTCTTCGGCATCGGCGTGCTCGGCACCTTCACCGGCACCATCGCCAGCGCGTTCGTCGCGCAACGACAGAGAAAGGACCGCGGCATGGGCGATTGCGACCTCGAGGGCCACATCATCCTGTGCGGATGGAACTACCGGACGCAGGAGATCCTGAAGGACCTGCGCGCCGATTCCCGCTCGGCGGAGATGCCCATTGCGCTGGTGGCCGACGTCGAGACCAATCCGGCGAGCGACGATGACCGTCTCTGCTTCGTGCGCGGCTCGGAGACCGAGGACGACCTGAAGCGGGCGGGCATCAAGAAGGCGAAGACCGTCGTCCTGGTCGGCGACCGATCCCAGGACTACCGGGCGCGCGACGCCAAGGCCGTGCTGGCCGTGTTGACGGTCAAGAGTCTGAACAGGAAGGTCTACACCATCGTCGAGCTGGCCGGTGAGGAGAACGAGCGCCACTGCAAGCAGGCCGGGGCCGACGAGATCGTCGTAAGCGCGGACCTGTGCAGCCACGTCATCTCGACAGCGGCCCTCGATCACGGCATCTCGACGGTGCTGCACGAGTTGCTGAGCGCGCAGAAGGGCCATGACCTCGTCACCGAGCCGGTGCCGGAGGGATACGGCGGGCGGTCGTTCATCGACGTATTGTCGGAGCTCAAGGACAAGAAGGGCATGATCGCCCTGGCGATCCAGCGCCACGGGATCGGCGAAATCGTTACCAATCCCGACGCCAGTTTCCCGGTGAAGACCGACGATCGCCTGGTAGTCATCTCGAACCGTGCCCGGGCCGGGACACGGAGGACCGAAGTGTTCGCGAGTTCGTCGTGAGGACCTGCGTCGGACCGGGAGGCTGGTGATCCCCCGAACCGGTCGAAGTGCGGGATCGTAGATCCACATGTTGGGCCGGACCGCGGACAGCCCGGCAGCTTCCGGTTACGATTCGACCGCAGGACGCGAAACGGGACACGCAGGGAGGCGTGATACTCGATGGCTGAGCATTTCGACAGGGTCAAGGGCTATCTGCTCGACCTCGGGCTGACGATCACGGCCGAGAACGAGGCCGAGGAGCTCGTGGTGGTGGACGACGAGGAGAACGGCATCAAGAAGCTGTTCATCGACTGCGAGGCGCCGATCGTGATTCTCGAGCAGTTGATCGGGCACGTGCCGAAGAACCCGGGAGACCTCTTCGTGCGGCTGCTGCAGATGAACAACACGCTGGTGCACGGCGCCTTCGTCCTCGACGAGAACGCGGCGCGCATCTTCTACCGCGACACGCTGCAGCTCGCCAACCTGGATGCGAACGAGCTGGAAGGCTCCATCGACGCCCTCTCGCTCGCGATGGCGGAGCACGGCGCGGAGCTGCTCGACTACCTGAAGCGATAACGACCGGAGGAGAAGGACGATGGCCAGTATCTTTCGCAGGATGTTCAAGGTCGCGGAATCGAACGCCCACGCGGCGATCGATCACCTGGAGGACCCGATCAAGATGACCGAGCAGGGCATCCGGGACCTGAAGAAGAACCTGCAGGCGGCGATGGTGAGCCTGGCGCAGGTGAAGTCGCTCGCGATCCGCATGCAGAAGGAGGCCGGCGACCACAAGCGGCGCGCGGCGGAGTACGAGCGCAAGGCGATGCTGCTGCTCAAGCGCGTCGAGGCCGGCGAGATGGACGCGGGCGAGGCCGAGCGCCTGGCGACCGCGGCGCTGGCGAAGAAGGAGGACGCCATGCAGCAAGCCGTCCGGGTGGGCGGCGACCACCAGACGCAACAGCGGATGGCGGATCAGCTCCAGGCCAAGGTCGAGGACCTCAAGCGGCAGATCAACAAGTACCAGAACGAGCTGATCACCTTGCGCGCCCGCGCGCGCACCGCGTCGTCGATGCGCAAGATCAACCAGCAGCTCGCCGGCGCCGACGC
>WTGR01000830.1 GCA_011523485.1 Acidobacteriota bacterium | reverse complement strand
TCCACTTGCCGCGGAGCACGGGCGAGGTGCGCGTGGCGTAGGAGGTCAGGGTCAGGATGCCGCCCTGCCCCAGCAACCCGCGCCGCGCCGTGCCGTCCAGCGATACGCGCCGGAAGTGGCTGCCGTAGACGTGCGGGATCCCGTAGTGCTTCGCGAGCCGCTCGTTGAGGAAGGTGTAGTCGGCGGTCAGCAGCTCGCTGACGCCGCGGTCCTCGCGCAGCACGCTGTCCATGAACAGCGCGGTCTCGCGCTGGAACGCCTGCCGCAGGTTCTCGTCGAACGCGGGGAAGAAGCCGGGGTCCGGCTCCTTGGCCGCGACGTCCCGCAGGTAGAGCCACTGCTCGGCGAAGTTGTCGACGAGCGCGCGGGAGCGGCGGTCGGCGAGCATCCGCTGCACCTGCGCCTCGAGCACCGCCGGGTCGCTCAGGGTGCCGTCGATGGCGCGGTCGAGGAGCTCGTCGTCGGGAATGCTGCTCCAGAGGAAGAACGACAGGCGCGAAGCGAGCTCGAGATCGCTGACGCGGTACGGCGCGCCGGGGGCGGCATCCTCGGGGTCGCGCTCGACGCGGAAGAGGAACTCGGGGCTGACGAGCATCCGTTCCAGAGCCCGCTGGACGCCGCGGTCGAACCCACCCTCCGCGCCGCCCTCCTCGTAGAAGGGAAGCAACAGATCGAGGTCGGCCTCCGTCACCGGGCGGCGGTAGGCGCGACGGGCCAGTGCGGAGAGAATCTCGCGCGCGCACGGCTCGGCCGCCGTGATGCCGCCGTCCGGGCGGCAGGAGAAGATGCGCTCGCGGCTCGGCGTGTCGCCGGCCCCGTCGACCCCGTAGGGCCCGCTGAGCGTCACCGTCGAGATGGCCGGCTCGCGACGTTGCCCGCGACGCGACGCGCGCACCAGGCCCTCGTGCCGGGCCCCGGTCTTCTGCAGGAAGGCCACGGCAATCTCGCGCGGCCCGGCCCCGAGCGGGACCCGCACGTCGACCGGCGGCTCGGCCTCGAACGCGAACACGCCGCTCGCCCCCCGCACCAGCGGCCGGCCGCCGATGCTGAACAGGCTGACGCGCTCGCCGTCGACGCTCACCTCGACCTCATGTTCCTCGCGGGCGGCCTGGGCGAACTCGACCGTCAGCACGTACTCGCCGTCCGCCGGCAGGTGGCTGCGGATCACCGTCCCGCCCCGGGTGCCGAGGGGCAGGCCGTCGAGGTGGCCGTCCTGGATCAGGTCGCGGTCGAGCTGGTAGCGGTCGACGATCGGCGGCATGCTCGTGTCGCCGACGGCGAGGCGGCTGATCCGGCGCGCGGCGGCCAGGTAGCGCTCCAGGGTCGACGGAGAAACGAACAACAGCTCGGCGAGGTTGTCGAAGCCGCTGGTGACGTTGTCGGCCGGCAGCAGCGTCGAGACGTCGAACTCCTTCGGGAGATCGTCGAGGGCCAGCAGGTCGCGCACGGCATTCTGGTACTCGGTGCGGCTGAGGCGGTGCAGCGCGGGGCGGCGGCCCGGATTGGGCGCGTCGGCGGCGGCCCGATCGAGCTCTTCCTCCAGCCAGCCGACGACCTCGCCGTACGTCGCCTCATCGGGCCGGGGACGGCCGACCGGCGGCATCGTCCGCGCCTCGAGCTTGCGGATGACCCGCTCCCACGCGTCGGAGTCCTCCCCCACGTGACTCGCATCGAGCGCATCGAGCGCGAGGCCGGCGGTGCGCAACTGCGAGACCAGCATCGACGGCGCCGTACCCCGGCCGTTGACGATGCGCTCGTTGTGACAGGTCACGCAGTAGCGATTGAGTGTCGCCTCCACGGACGCGGCGTTCGCCCCACGCTCCGCGGCGGCCGGCGCCGACATGGCCGGCGACGCCGATGCGAGCAGGCAGCCCGAAGCCGCCGCCGCCACCGCGCCCCGGACCCGGCGCAAGGCTCGCTCGTCTCGCCGCGTCGTCATCACACCACCCCTCGGCACTGGCTACGGGAGAACCGATCCTCGGAAGACGCTCGTTGAACTCCGACGGCTCGCGGCTCTCGAAGGACCGCCCCGAGCGCACACGCCCGCAGAAATTCGCCCCGCCTCGATTTCGTTACCTGCCCTTTGTACGCTTCTCGCCGGGTGTTGTCAACGCAGACGCGAAGCGACAGCGCCGCCGAACCGGTCGCAGGATTCCGCGTGCGGCCCCAGCCAACGCTCCGGAACCCTGCGCCTCGGACCGCACCGCGTTGCGTTCCACGGCGCAATCTCCTAGCATCCGCAATTGTCCATAGTGCGAGGCGCGTTGCATCGCCGGTCGGATGCCGCGGCCGTTGGCCACGGGCCGCCGGAAATCGGGAGGGATGTCTCATGCGCGAAGAACGGGGCCGCCAGCCGTCGATGCTCGTCGCGGCTGCACTCGTCGCCGGTACGATTGTCCTGCCCTGGACCGCCGCGGCCGCGGATGCGCCGCTGATCGAGGCCGCCCGCGCGGGCGATGCCGCGCGGGTTGCGGCCCTGCTCGCGGCGGGAGCCGACGCGGGGTCCGCAACCGCGGACGGCACGTCGGCGCTGCACTGGGCGGCTCGCGCCGCGTCGGCGGAAGCCGTCGGGCGCCTGCTCGCGGCCGGTGCCGACGCGAAGAGCGCGAACCGCTACGGCGTCACCCCGCTCGCACTGGCGGCGGAGAGCGGCGAGCCGGCGGTCGTCGACGCACTGCTGGCAGCCGGGGCCGACCCGAATACCGCGACCCCGGCGGGCGAGACCGTCCTGATGGTGGCTGCGCGGACCGGGCGCGCTCCGGTACTCGACCAGCTCCTCGCAGCCGGCGCCGCGGTCGACGCCACCGAGAGCTGGCGCGGCCAGACCGCCTTGATGTGGGCTGCCGCCGAGAACAACGCGGACGCGGTCGCGCGGCTGCTCGCGGCCGGCGCCGACGTCGAGGCGCGCTCGAGCACCGGACTGACGCCGCTGCTGTTCGCGGTCCGCGAGGGGCAGATCGATGCCGCCCGGACGCTGCTGGCCGCCGGCGCCGACGTCAACGCCGGGGTGAACAACACGACGGCGAGCACCGGCTCCTACACGCCGGCCGCGACCGGCCACACGTCGCCGCTGGCGCTCGCCATCATCAACGCGCACTACGAGCTGGCCGCGTCGCTGCTCGATGCGGGGGCGGACCCGAACGCCTACGACGCGCGCGGCTCGCTGCTGCATGCCCTGGCCTGGGTCCGCCGCCCCGGCTCGGGCCGGCCGCCGGCCCCGACGGGGAATCTCGACAGCCTCGACCTCGCCCGGCGCCTGCTCGCGGAAGGCGCCAATCCGAACGTGCGCATCGCGTGGCGGGAGATCCCGTTCGAGGTCGACCTGGGCATCGTCAAGCCGCCGCCCAACATTTCGGTCGGCCGCAACTTCATCAGCTTCGTCGGCGCGACGCCGTTCTACCTGGCCGCCAAGCACGCGGACCTGGACCTGATGAAGCTGCTCGTCGACTACGGCGCCGACCCGCTGGCCGCGACCGGCCAGGGGGTGACCCCGCTGATGGCGGCGGCCGGCCTCGGGTTCTGGGACGGCGAGAGCCCCGGACCGCTGAACGGCACTCCGGAGCGGGTGCGGCTCGAGGCGGTGAGGATGACCCTCGCCCTCGGCAACGACCTGCACGCGGTGACCGACTTCGGCGACACGAAGCTGGAGGGCGACGGCGTGGACCTGCTGCTGCGCCACCCGCTGAACCTGCTGGAGATGGACGCGCAGCGCGACCGCGGCGACATGCGCTGGGGCGGCTGCACGGCGCTGCACGGGGCCGCGATGATGGGCTCGAACCTCATCGTGCAGTACCTCGTCGACCAGGGGGCGGACATCAACGCCCGCAACACGATCGGCTGGACGCCCCGGATGGTGGCCGAGGGCGTCTTCGTGGCGAATACGGAGAAGGCGTGGCCGGAGACGGTGGCGCTGCTCAGTGAACTCGGCGGAGAAACGGTGGAACGACGATGACCAAGAGACTACTGGGAAGCCTGACGGCCGCGCTCGCCTGCGCGGCGCTCGTCGCCGCCGCGGCG
>WTGR01000935.1 GCA_011523485.1 Acidobacteriota bacterium | reverse complement strand
TTCGTCCGGCACGGGCGCGCCGCGTGACGGCCGCGACCCGACCGAGCCCGAATAGGGCGCGCTTCGTTCGGAACGAACGCGTTGGTCCCCCGCGGGGCCTTGGTTCGAAACCCTGGACGCCCGGAGCTCTTCATGAGCTTCGGGCGCTCGGGGTTTTCTTTTTTCCGTCGCATTCGCAGCCCCGGAGTTGGACATTTTCCTTCATGGTCAGCCCGTTCTTGCAAGATCTGCCGATGACCCTGCGTCCGGCCCGCACCGCCGCGCTGCTGGCCTCCGGTTCGTTGCTTCTGGCCGCATCCGCGCTCGGCCAGGAGCCGCCCGTCGAGCCGTCGCCGCCCTCGATCGGCGTCATCGAGGTCTCGAGCCGCGAGGTCTTCGACGAGCGCGGCGGCGGTCTGTTCGCACCCCATCGGATCGCCAACCGGTTGCACGTCCGTACCCGCGACCACATCATCCGGCGCGAGCTTCTCTTCGAGACCGGCGACCCGCTCGACAGCGAGCTTATCGACCAGACCGAGCGCAACCTGCGCGGCCTGTGGTTCCTGCGCGACGCGCGTGTCGAGACGGCGGAGGTGGACGAAGACCTCGACGGGCGACCCGAGCGGGTCGACGTCCTGGTGACGACCTGGGACCGCTGGTCTCTCGCGCCGCGCGTCGACTTCTCGCAGGTCCAGAACCGCACGATCTGGGAGATCGGCGCCTCGGAGAAGAACTTTCTCGGTTTCGGCAAGTCGATCACGTTCTCGCACCGGCAGAATCTCGATCGGGTGACGGATCGCCTGCGCTATCAGGACCCGCAGTTGCTCGGATCGAACGTCGGACTGGCCGCGTCGGTAGCCGGTCTCAGCGATGGTCACGAACGGCTCCTCACCGTCGATCGGGGGTATCTGTCGCTGCGGGATCCGTGGGCGTTCTCGGCGGGCGTGGTGAGCGTGGCACGGACCGAGCCCATCGTCGAGCACGGCCTGGAGCTCCAGCGGCTGCCGGTGCGCGGCGAGTTCGTCGACCTGGAGCTGGGGCGCGCGCTGCTGCGCGGCGCGAACCACGCGGTCCGGATGCACGGTGCGTTTCGCGCGCACGAGGTGCAGGTGGGAGAGGATCTTCGGGACTACACCGGACCGGAGTTCGGATTGCGGTCGGTCACCCATCGGTTCGTGCGGCTGACGCACGTCAACCAGTTCGAGCGGACCGAGGACTTCAACCTCGGCACCGAGTCCCACGCGGTGCTGCGGCTGTCCGCGCACGCGTTCGGCGGGCGCGAGGCCGTGTTCGTCTCGGCTGGCCACCGGCATGGGCTGGAGTTTCGGGACGATCATTTCGTGGTCCTCGGCGTCGGGTTCGACGGGCGGCGCGAACGGGGCGGGTGGCGCAACACCGTGGCGGCGGTGAACGCGCGCTATCTCCGGAAGCACTCGCTGCGAACGGCGTTCGTCGGCAAGCTCGATTACGCCCACGGCCACGATTTCGATCCGGAAGTGCAGCTCCGGCTCGGCGCCGAGACCGGGCTGCGCGGCTATCCGGTCCGGCAGTTCACCGGCACCCGGTCGCTTCTGCTTTCGGCGGAAGAACGCGTTTTCTTCGCCGACGACGTCTGGCAGTTGTTCTCGTTCGGCGTCGCCGGGTTCGTGGACAGCGGCTTCGTCTGGCCGGCCGGGCGCCCCGTGGATCTCGGCGACCTGCGGACCGGCGTCGGCCTCAGCCTGCTCGTCGGCAGCCACCGCCTCGCGAGCCGGGGCGGCGTCCGGTTCGACCTCGGCTATGCCCTGAATCCGGTAGCGGGGCCGGACGGACGGCCGAAGCACTGGGTCGGCGCCGCGTTCTCCGACATTGACTTCTGAGCCGCATCCAGCGGGGCCGGGCAGGACGGCCGCGACTTTTGCCGCCGGGGCGCTCCTGTCGCTGGCCCCGGTGTTCCTGCTGGTGCCGGCGCTCGGCGCGCTCGATTTCCATCGGGGCGCGACCGTCCTGCGGCCGATCTCCGTCGTACTGCTCGCTTGTGCGGGGGGCGGCGTGGTGGCGGGCGGCGCGCTCGGTCCCGGGCTGCGCTGGCGGGCGGCCTTCGGCGCGGCTTTCGCAGCGACGCTGTGGATCCCGCTCCTGATTCTGGCCAGCCTGCCGGCTCTGAGCGGTGTCGAGCGGCTTGCCGAGCTGCTCGCAGGCTTCGCACCGGCTCTGGCGCTGTCTCATGCGTTGCTGGGCGCGCTCGGGATCGCGCTCGGGGGCGGGGGCTGGCGCCGAGCGAGTGCCGGCGCACTCGTGTTCGGCGGGGCCGGTACGGCCGGCGGCGTGCTGCTGGCGCTCGTGGTCGGACTCTCCGCCGGATCCGCCGGGGCCGCGGCGTTCACGGCCGGTGCGCTCGGCGGCGGGGTGGCGTGTCTTCTGCCGTTGACGCTTGCGGGATGGTGGCTTGGCGGGATGCGGTCGGGCCGTTTCACGCGAGCCACACCGGGTCTCGTTCGAGGGCGAGCTCGATACGGACGATGAACACGCAGGCGCCGGCCGCGGCCAGATGCCAGGCGATGTGCGGCTGCACGACGTGCGCCCAGGCGCTCCCCGGCCCGGTGCACGCGATGCCGGCATGGCCGAGGGCGAGCAGCGCCCCGGCGGGAAGGAGGAGTACGGCCGTCCGCCGCAGGTCGGCGCGGATGGCCGGGCGCAGGCGGGCCAGGTTCCACCACAGCCGGAGCAGCGCCGCGGCCTGGGCGGCGACGACGACGTAGCCCGCGGCGGTCGCGATGAAGGGCAGCACGGCGCCGCCGCCGGCGAACACGGCGAAGAGCGCCGGCCACCGGTCGCGCGGCGCGTAGCCGGCATGCACCAGCGCCGCGGCCAGCAGCAGGCCGGTGAGCAACGGTATCGCGGCGAGGTCGAGCCGCTGGAACGCCGCCGCGAACGTGGCGTGGAACAGCATCGAGGCGGCGGCGAGCAGGGCCAGTATCGCCGGGAGCAAACGCGCCGGCCCTGCCGCAGGCGAGCGGTGGACTTCGTGCCAGGAGACGACCGCCGCGGCCAGTACGGCGAGTCCGGACAGGGTCTCGCCGGGATGCACCAGCAACGCGGCGACATCGGGCTCGCAGGTGTCGTACGTGGCGCGCTCGAGCGCGCTCCAGGGTCCCGGTCTCACCGTCCGGCGCCTCGCCCCCTGTCTTCGTCGAGGCGGGCGGGGCGATCCGGTGCCGCGCCGCGTGCGGCGAGCAGCTCCTGCCAGGCGCGCAGGACGTCCTCGCCGAACCGCTTGCCGATGGTCACCCACTCCTCGTAGTGATTGGGGTGATCGAAGTTCCACCAGCCGGTGTTGTCCGCCGGCGGCACGAGATACGAGAGATAGTCCTGCGCCGATCCGACGAAGCCGTGGTGGCGGCCCGGCATCAGGCGGTCGACGCCGGCCATGGCCGGGAAGCGCCACGCGCCCCAGTCGGGTCCGTAGTCGGCGACGTGCTCCGGGCGGCCCAGCGCGTAGGCCGGATCGATCTCGCCCGGGGCGGTCAGCAGGCTCAGGTCGCCGATCTCGATCAGGGCGACCTCGCCCCGTACGCAGCCGAGCAGGCCCCAGCAGTCGGGCCAGTGGTAGCGCAACCGGTCGGGCGGCTCGACGTCGTGGTGCCAGACCGACCAGGTGCCCAGCAGGTGGATGACGTTGTCGATCGGGGTGTCGAACGAGGTGCTGGAAACGGCCAGGTCGGGGGCCCCCAGCGGTTCCGCCGCGTCGAGCGCCGCGCCTGCCGCGTGGGCGATCTCGTAGCCCGTCGAGCGGATCTTCTCCCAGCCGTCGGTGACCAGCACGGGCCGCTCGCCTCCGTCCGGCGCGGTCTCGAAGACGCGGTTGCCGGCCTCGTTCCATAGCGGGACCGGCGTGCCGCGCAGGCCGCTCATCTGGTTGCCGACCGTTCCCGCCACGAACACGGCGACCCCGCCCCGGGTGCGTTCCAGGTGCTCCCGCAGATAGTGCGGATAGTCGCTCGACAGGAGCCGGTTGCCGCTGCCGAGCGTGTCGGGATGGTTGTGCCAGTTGACCAGGGT
>WTGR01000323.1 GCA_011523485.1 Acidobacteriota bacterium | reverse complement strand
TCGACTACTATCTCGACCGCGCCTCACCTCTGCACGGCTGGTTCAGGAGAACCGGGTTGTCGGCGCCGATCGCCCTGGTCGTGGCGCTGCCGCTGACGGCGTTCCTGTCCGTCTTCGCGGCGCGCTCGCGGCCGACCGACTGGTACTTCCTCTTCGCGGCGGCAACTGCCGCACCGCTGCTCCATCACGCACTGGGGCACTGGCCCGGGCGGCACTTCAGGAGCGGCGAGGGCGACGCCCGGAGACCGGTTGTCGCGGACATCCTCGTCGCGCGCCTGGCGGGCACGCTGCTGCTGGGCGGCGTAGTCGCCGCCTACGTCTACGCCGGCTACTATCTGATAACGGTGCCCGAGGGCATCTTTCCCGAATCGATGGAACGAACCGTTGAGGCATTCTCGGTCCGAGCACGCTCGGCATGCCCAATCGTCCAGAACACGCTCCAGATCGCGGCCCAGCTCGACGGGCTGTCCTGGTACTTCGTCACCACCGCGGCGACCTCGACGTGGCTGCACGACGGGATCCGGCCGGTCGTATGGGCCGCCTTCCTCCTGAACGCCGCCATGGTGTTCGGCGGGTTCGTGCGCGGGCTGGAAGGGTCGATCCTGCTCGCCTGCCGGTTCGGGCGCTATGGAAGGGACGAGTGATGTCGAACAGAAACGCGAACGACGAAACGGTATCGTAGTACCGACGCATGCCGCAGTCGACGCCCCGACCGGCGCCCGCGCGGACCGGCGTCGCGACCTGGACGCGGCGGACCGCCCTGCTGCTGGCGTCCGTCACGCTGCTGGCGGTCGTGGCCGCGGGAACCGTGCTCGACCCGCTGCTGTACGTCGGCACTCCCCGCGTCGCCCCGCCCCTGGCCGGCGCCACCCCGGACGCGCCGTGCTCGCACGCGATCCTGTTCCCCGTCAGCGGCGTGCCGCTCACGGACGCCGAGCTGGCGCTGGTGGCGCGGAACCGATGGAACGAGCTGCGCTCACGTCTCCGCCGCGAACCGCTCGCGCGGACGGAGCAGGAGATCGCGGCCCGGCTGGACGCGGCGTTCGAGCCGACGTACGCGCGCATTCCCGCGTTCCTCGACTGGCACTACTCGGTAGCGGGCCAGTACACGCAACTCGCCCAGGCGACGCTCGGCCGCCTGCTGGAATCGGAGGCCGCGCAGGCGGCCGTCGACCGCCTGCAGACGTCGCCGCTCGGCCGCACGCTCCTCGAACGGCTGGGCGAGTCCGAAGCCGCCCGGGCCGCCATGCACCGCCTGCAGGACTCGGAAACCGTCCGCGCCGCCCTCGACGGGTTGCGGCAAGGCGTGGACTCGCGCCTGTTCCCCGACCTGCCGGACCGCATTCGGGCGGCGTCGGTCGAGGTCGAGCAGGTCATGAAGGACGAGTTGCGCGCCCTCGTCGAGCAGCACATCCGCGACGAAGTGCAGACCTTGCCGGCCGCGGCGCACGCCGGAGACTCGACACCGTGTTCCGGCGCCGGAATCACCGACCCGCGGATCGTCTACGCGAGCCTGTTGGAGGCCGCCACCCCGCAGACCCTCGCGCGGTTCACCGCCTCCGCCGCCCCGAGCGGGATCCTGGCGGCCGGCGCCGCCGTGCGCGGCGGGGCCGCCGCCGGCGCGCTCGTCAGGCGCCTGTCCGGCCGGCTCCTGTCCCGCGCCGCGAGCCGGGCCGCCGGCACGGTCGGCACCGCACTCGGCGGCGTGGCCGCGGGCGCGGCGGCCTGGCTGCTGGTGGACTTCGCCGTCCTGTTCATCGACGAACGACTCAACCGGGACGATCTCGAGCACGAGCTGGTTGGGCTCGTGGACGAGCGGAAGGCGGAGGTCCGGGCGGCGCTGGCCGGCGCAGCGGACGAGGCGAGGCTGGAAGCGCTGGGCGCGCATACGCCCTCCGATGTTCCGCTTCGGCGATAATGGGCACATGCCCGACACGCACGCCGTCGCCCGTTCGCCGACCCGGGAGGGAAGAGCCATGAAGCGCATGCGCGGCGTGTTGGCGATGCTGGCGGTGGCGGCCGCAGCGGGCTGCAACGACGCGCAGATCGCGTCCAACAACCTGTCCCGGGCGGCGGACAACTTCGAGATCATGAGGCGTGTCGTGTTCCTGAACGGGATAACCGACACCTATCTGCTGTCGATCGAAGGACTCTGCTCGGTCGAAGACCAGTCGAATCAACTGGAGGTCACCTGCAAGGTCGGCGAGACCGAGTACAAGAAGCATTTTCTCGGTCTCAGCGACAACGTGACCTACTTCGCCGAGCAGCTCGACGGCGCACGGGTGAGCGCGTACCACTACCGGGTCGTGTTCAAACCCCAGACCATCATCCCGGATATCGACTTCCGGGGCAGCGGTCGAGAGCTGCTCGAGAACTCCTCCGAGAACGAGAGCCGCTGACACGGGGACGGATCGACCGCCGGGGCTGCCACCTCGTCGCCCCCCTCGTCACCTCCCGCCGGCCACTCGTCTGGAAGTCTGCGCCGCAGAAAGGGCGTAGACCTCCTGGTCAGTCCCTGTTGGGCGGCATCAGAGCTGCAAGCGACGATTGTCGGGCTAGAATGCAGTCGTTGCAGGCGTGATCGTCCATCCTCGCGGGAGGTTCCGATGTCAGCTCGAACGATTCGCATCCCGGCGGTCCTCGCCGCCGTCACGCTGGCCGCCGCCGGCCTGATTCTCGACGGCCCCACCGTCTCCGCGTGGCAGGCGATCACGCTCGACAACGACGACATCGGGGGCGTCGTTGCCAGCCCGAACGGCCCCGAGCCGGGCGTATGGGTCATCGCCGAGACAGACGACTTCGCCACCCGCTTGCGCAAGATCGTCGTCACCGACGACGAGGGACGCTACGTGCTGCCGGACCTGCCCGAGGCCGACTACGACGTTTGGGTGCGCGGCTACGGGCTGGCCGACTCGCCGAAGGTCGCGGGCCGGCCCGGGGAGAGTCTCGATCTGACCGCGGTGATCGCCGCCGATCCGCAGCAGGCCGCCGCCGTCTACCCGGCCAATTACTGGTATTCGCTGATGCAGGTGCCCGACCCGTCGGAGTTCCCGGGCACCGGCGCGAACGGCAACGGCATCCCGCCGACCGTCCGCACCCAGGCCCACTGGGTCGACCTGCTCAAGCAGGGCTGCCAGCTCTGCCACCAGCTCGGCAACCTGCCGACGCGCGAGATCCCCAACGCGGCCGACTTCGACTCGACCGAGGCGGCCTGGGCCCACCGGATCGTCACCGGCCAACGGGCATCCAACATGGCCGCCACCATCAACCGCTTCGGGCGCCAGCGAGCGATCGCCTCCTACGCGGAATGGACCGACCGGATCATGGCGGGCGAGGTGCCTCCACAACCGGAGCGGCCGCAGGGCCGTGAGCGGGACGTCGTGCTCACGATGTGGGAGTGGGGCGGCGAGACCGGCTACATCCACGACGAGATCGCCAGCGACAAGCGCGACCCGCGCGTCAACGCCGGCGGCCCGGTGTACGGCGTCGAGTTCGCCGGCGACAAGCTGGTGTGGGTGGACCCGAACAGCAGCGAGGCGCACGAGGTCACCCTGCCCGTACGCGACACGCCCGGCGAGGGCGACTTCCGGTCCTACATCGCACAGGAGATGCCGAACCCGTCCTTCTACTACGGCGACGAGCTGATCTGGAACAACCCCGGCAACCCCCACAACCCGATGATGGATGCCGAGGGGCGCGTCTGGATGACGCACCAGATCCGGGGCCCCGGCAACCCGGAGTGGTGCCGGGAGGGCTCGGACAACCCGTTCGCGCGGTACTACCCCATCGAGCGGGCCGCCCGGCACGTCGCCTACTACGACCCGGCGACCGAGCACGTGGAGCTCATCGACACCTGCTTCAACACGCACCACCTGCAGTTCGGCTTCGACCAGGACGACACGTTGTACCTGAGCTCGGTGAGCGACGTGATCGGCTGGGTGAACACGAAGACCTACGCCGAGACCGGCGACGAGCAGGCGTCGCAGGGCTGGTGCCCGACCATCGTCGACACCACCGGCGACGG
>WTGR01000553.1 GCA_011523485.1 Acidobacteriota bacterium | reverse complement strand
TCGTGGACGCGCATGATCGACACGGAAGCGCCGCGTACGCGTCCGGCCAGGTTTCGCGGCGCTGACGCCTATCCGCTCGCTGCCCGCTCCGTGGCCGTGCTCGTCGTATCCCGGTGACCGGCATGGGGTTGCGGCCCACCTTGCACCGGCTGGCCCGGCTCCACGGGATCCAGGCGGCGTACACCGACGGCTGCGGAGTGCGGCGCCGTGCCTCGCGGGAATCGGTGCAGGCTCTGCTCCAGGCGCTCGGCGCGCCGCTCGCGTCGCTCGGTCCGCGCGACCTCGCCGCGGCGACCGAGGCGCGTCGCCGCGCGATGTGGACGCGGCCGGTCGAGCCGGTGCTGGTCGCCTGGAACGGACGCGGCGGCGACTTCCTGCTGCGCACGCCGGAGACGGCCCGCGGCATCCTCGCACGCTGCCGGCTGCGGCTGGAGGGCGGCCGGACGCGCTCGTGGACGGTTCGTTCCAGCCGGGCGCGGGTCATCGAGTTCACGACCGTGGACGGCAAGCCCTACGTCGCCCGCCGGTCGCCGCTTCCCCGGCGACTGCCCGACGGCTACCACGATCTGCACGTCGAGATCGGGAATCGAACGTGGAGCGCGCTGGTCGTGGCCGCGCCCGTGCGGGCCTACGACGACCGCGAGCGCTCATGGGGCGCCTTCCTGCCGCTCAACGCGGTGCACTCGGCGAACAGTTGGGGCGTCGGCGACTTCACCGATCTCGACGCGCTGGCCAGGTGGGTCGGCGCGCTGGGCGGCGGGGCGGTCGGCCTGTTGCCCGCGCTGGCGTCCTTTCTCGGCGAGTGCCCGTTCGAGCCGAGCCCCTATCTTCCCGTCAGCCGCCTGTTCTGGAACGAGCTGCACGTCGACCCGCGGCGATTGCCCGAGTTCGAACAGTGCGAGCCGGCCAGGCGACTCGTGGCGTCGAGGGCGTTTCGCCGCCGGATCGGCGTCCTGCGCGCCGCCTCCCTGGTCGACTACCGGAAGGCGATGGCGCTTCGCCGGCAGGTGCTCGAGTCGCTGGCGCGCGCGGTCGAGGAACGCCCCGGTAGAGTCCGAGAGGACTTCCGGGCCTGGACGAAGCAGCATCCCATCGCGCAGGAGTACGCGGCCTTCCGCGCGATCGGCGAGCGGCTGGAGCGGCCCTGGCCGGCGTGGCCGGCGGCGATGCCGCCCGCTCGGATTCGCGTCGAGGCGGTCGATCGCGACGCCGTGCGCTATCACCTCTACGCGCAGTGGGCCGCGGCGCGGCAGGTCGTGGAACTGGCCCGGAACGCCGGCGCACGGGGAGTGGGCCTCTATCTCGACGTGCCGGTCGGGGTGCATCCGGACGGGTTCGACGTCTGGCGCCGCCCCGCCCTGTTCGCCCGCGGCGCCGCGCTCGGCGCGCCGCCCGACCCGCTGTTCGCGGACGGTCAGGACTGGAGCGCCCCGGCGCCGCACCCGGAGGCGGCGCGGCAGGATCGGTACACGTACTTCCGGGCGGGTCTTGCGCATCAGATGGCGCACGCGACGGCGGTGCGGCTCGACCACGTGATGGGCCTGCACCGGCTGTTCTGGATTCCGCGCGGCGCTTCCGCCGCCGACGGCGCCTACGTGCGCAATCCCGCCGACGAGCTCTACGCCATCGTCTGCCTGGAGTCCCATCGCCATCGGACCCGGGTGGTGGGGGAGAACCTCGGGACCGTGCCCCGCACCGTGAACGCGGCGCTGTCGCGGCACGGGCTGGCGCAGCTCCACGTCGCGCAGTTCGGGATCGCGCCGGGCGCCGCGGACCCGCTCGCGCGCGTTCCCCGCCGGGCGTTCGCCTGCGTGAACACCCACGACACGCCGACGTTCGCGGGGTTTCTCGCAGGCCGCGACATCGACGAGCGCGTCGAGCGCCGCATCCTCGACGCCGGCCGCGCCGCGGAGGAACACCTTCGCCGGCAGGACGAGATCTTCGCGCTGCGCGACGCCCTGCAACGGGTCGTGCAACCGGCGACCGACACCTCGGTCGCGCCGGATGCCGCGGATCTCGACCTTCTGCGCGCCTGCCTCGACCGGCTCGCCCGTAGCGAGGCAGGCATGGTGATCGTCAATCTGGAGGATCTGTGGCTGGAGGTGAACCCGCAGAACGTCCCGGGCACGGGACCGCGGCAGCACCCCAATTGGCGGCGCCGCGCGCGCCACACGCTGGAACGGCTCATGCGGATCCCGGAAGTGACGGCCGTGCTCGGCGTCCTCCACCGCTCCGGGTCGGGCTCCCGGGCCTGACGGGCCGCTCCGGTCACCGCCGTTGCATGTCGCTCGACAGGCCGCCGGCCGCCGGCAGATAGCAGAGCCGCACGTAGTCCATCACCATCCGGTCGGCGTTGAAGCGCCAGCCCAGGGTATGGATGGCCCGCTTCATGCGGGCCGTCCAGGCGCGGGGCACGCCGTCCGGGTCGCGGTCGTAGAAAAGCGGCACGACCTCGTCGGCGAGCACCCGCAGCAGCTCCTCCGAGTCGCGCCGGTCGTGCGCCTCGGGCGACGTGTGCGTCTCGCCCCGGCCGATCGCGAACCCGTTCGCGCCGTCGTAGGCCTCCGCCCACCAGCCGTCGAGCACCGACAGGTTCAGGCCGCCGTTCAGCAGGACCTTCTGCCCGCTCGTGCCGGAGGCTTCCTGGGGCCGGCGGGGGTTGTTGAGCCAGACGTCGACGCCCTGGACGAGCCGCCGGCCGAGGCTGATGTCGTAGTCCTCCAGGAAGACGAGCTTGCCGAGGAAGCGGGAGTCCCGGCTCAGCTCGTGGATCTGCCGCAGCACGCCCTTGGCGGGCTCGTCGCGCGGGTGCGCCTTGCCCGCGATGACGAACTGGATGGGGCGCTGCGGGTCGTTGACGAGGCTCGCCAGGCGATCCGGATCCCGCAGGAACAGGGAGGCGCGCTTGTAGGTGGCGACGCGGCGGGCGAAGCCGACGGTCAGGGCGTCCTGGCTCAGCGCGTGGGACAACTGCTCCAGGACCACCGCGGGCTCGCCGCGGCGCGCCGCCTCGCGCAGGACCTGCCGGCGCACGGCGTCGAGAAGGCGGATCTTGAGAGCCACGTGGGTCTCCCACAGCGCCCCGTCGCTCACGGTCTCGATCCCCGCCGAGATCTCCGGGAGCGCGTCCTCCCGCGACACCTCCGAGGGGAGGTGCCGGTCGTACAACTGCTGCATCTGCGGCGCCAGCCAGCTCGGCACGTGGATGCCGTTGGTGATGTGCCCGATCGGCACGTCCTCCTCCGGGCGGTCGCCCCACAGGCCCGTCCACATGTGCCGCGTGACGTCTCCGTGGAGCGACGACACCGCGTTGGCGCGCCGGGACACGCGGAGTCCCAGCACCGTCATGCAGAACTCCTCGCCGGCGTCGGCCGGATTCACGCGCCCGAGGCTCATGAGCCGCTCGTGCGAGATGTCGAGCGTGTCGCGGAGCGGAGCCAGGTGTTCGTCGATGAGGTCGGACGGAAAGCGGTCGTGCCCGGCCGGCACCGGCGTGTGCGTCGTGAAGACGGTGCGGCGCGCCACCTGCCGGACCGCCGTGTCGAAGTCGACTCCCTCGCGCTCCATGCAGTGCCGGATCGCCTCCAGCACCGCGAAGGCGCTGTGACCCTCGTTCAGGTGGAAGACGCCCGGCGCGATGCCCAGCGCGTGCAGCGCCTTCAGCCCGCCGATGCCGAGCAGCAGCTCCTGGCGGAGCCGGACCCGCAGATCGCCGCCGTAGAGCCGCGCGGTCAGCGCGCGGTCCTCCGGCGTGTTCCCCTCGACGTCCGAGTCCAGCAGCAGCAGGATCCGCCGGCCGACGGCCGCCTGCCACACCCGGGCGCGCAGGATGCCGCCGCCGGTCTCGATCTCCGGCGCGATCGCGTCGCCGTCCGGGTCCACCGCCGGCTCCAGCGGCAGCCTGGCGACGTCGACCTCCGCGTACTCCTCCTGCTGCCAGCCGGAGGCGTCGAGGCGCTGCCGGAAATAGCCCTGCCCGTAGAACAGGCCCACGCCGACGAGCGGGACCCCGAGGTCCGAGGCGCTCTTGATATG
>WTGR01000454.1 GCA_011523485.1 Acidobacteriota bacterium | reverse complement strand
GTTCACCTGCAGCCTGTCGCGCAGGCGCGGCGGCGGGTTCTCGATGCCGCGTTCCCGGCTGTACAGGATCAACCCGTCGTTCCATACACAGCGGTGCAGTCCGCGCGTGCTGGCGAAGCAGTCCGTGAAGTCCCGCGAAGCAAGATGGCCGCTGTCTATCGGAGGCTCGTCCGCACCGGCGCCGGCCAGCGCCCGGCATCCGCTCTCGCTGTCCGCTCGGCGCGCATCGATGATGGCGATGTCCACGTCGCTGTCGTGGCGCGCGCTTCCCGTGGCGCGCGAGCCGAACAGCACGACCATCCCGGCGTCCATCGCCGCGCCGATCCGTTCGGCCAGCTTGCCCAGTCGGGCGCTGTCCGTCAGGCTGTTCTCTCTTGCCATGTCGGCGCCGTGCATTCCCGGTTCCGCCTGCGGCTCCGGCGTGGAACTGAGGCGCTGGTCAAGACCAGCCTACAACGATCACGGTCCAGTCTCTCTGCGCCACTACCGCTGGATCAGCCGCGTGACCGCCTTCGACCCGAGTCCGCCGCTGGCCCACCCGCCGACCGCGGCCGAGAACTTCCCCGCCGTGCCGCCGGCCACCATGATCAGGATGTTCTCGGCTCGCGAGAACTTCGGGAACGGGCGGACCAGCGCCTCGGGTGTCGGCCGGCCGTCGGGACCGAGCCAGTCCTTCGGCAGCGCGCGCGCCACGGTCCCCTTCTGGCACTCGTCGTTCGGCAGCACGTCGCGCAGCGGCCGGGCGGTCACCTGCTGAATCCGGGCGCGGAGGTCGTCCTTTGTGAATCCGTCGCGCTCGAAGGTGCGGGCGTGCTCGGGCGAGACCACCAGCAGCGCCTGGTCCATGCCGTGCAGCTTGACGTGGGCGATGGCTTCGAGCGAGAACCCCATGCTGGCCGCCAGCGACCGCGAGTTGCGGGAGAGCTGGTCGCGAATGGCGCGCGGCGCCTCGGCGGCGAAGACGGTGACGGTGCTCTGCTCGCGGTCGAAGCCGCGCTCGACGTGCAGCGGCTCCCAGCAGCTCAGCTCCTCGAGCTCGCCGATGCAGGCGCCGACCTTGCCCGGCTGGCCGAGCGTGGACATGTCGACCTCGCCGGGGCGGCCGCCGCCGACGTTGCGGACCACGAGTTGCAGGGCGCGCCCGATGGTGGCGTTGGCGCGGGAGCCCTGGCCGAAGACGTTCCTGCCGCAGTTGAGCCCTATCTCGTGGCGGATCGGCCCGTTGACGATGAGGAGCGGGCCGACGAAGTAGGTGGTGGCCAGCACGCCGTGCAGGTTGAACGCATCCGTGCAGGCGGCCTCCACGGCGGCGATAACCACCGGCAGGTACTCCGGCTTGCAGCCGGCCATGACGGCGTTGATGGCGACCTTCTCCACCGTGGCCGGGGCCAGGTTGGGCGGTACGTCGGCGACGACATCAGCGGGCCGCCGCGAGGTGCCGGCGAGCATCCGGGCAACCCGTTCCTCGGTGGGCGGCACCACCGGCAGGCCGTCGGTCAGGCCCTGCTGGTCCAGGAAGTCGAAGGGATCGAGATCCACCGGCATGCGGACCCGCCGCGCGGCCAGCCTGGATCCGTCGCGCCTGGCCGCCAGACGCCGCGCGACATCCGGGTCGTGGACCTTCGATCCGCAACCCGGCCGCGATTCGGGCAGCGACTCTCCCTCGCGCTCGATCGCTGGCGCCGGAACTCCGCAACGGCCCGCCGCCAACTCGACCAGCGCCGTCAGGTCTGCCCGGCCGAACCCCTCGAAGCTCGCCAGCACGCCGGCGTCTCCGTCGGCCAGCACCAGGGCCGGGACGGCGTCGAAGCCGTACTCCTCGGAGACGAGCAGTCCGGCGTCGAGAGCGCGCGGGAAGCTGAGGCCGTGCCGCTCGGCGAAACCGGCGGTGAGCGCCGCGTCGTCCTGCGAGACACCCAGCACGCGGAGGCCGGAACCCGACAGCGCCTGGTGCACCCGTTCGACCAGGGGCGCCGTCAGGTCGCACGTCGCGCAGTCGTGCTTGAAGAAGAAGAGCAGCGTCGCCGGCGCGGCAGCGCCGTCGGGACCGAACACGCAGGGGTCGCCGGCGGCGTCGCGCAACGCGAACGAGGCCGCCTTCGTGCCGGGAGCGGGAAGCGTGGACATGGCGCCGCCCAGTATAGGATAGAGGCTGGTCGGCTCACCGGTAGCGCAGCCTGCCCGACCCCCTTGGCGACCCGCGGTGGAACCCCACGCAGCACCTCGAACAGCGCAGCCCGCCTCGCCGGAGGCCGTTTGCGGCTCCCTGGCCGAGCCGGCAGAGCGCCGGCCGCAGGCCGGGCGAGCGGCGACGCGCCTGTCGGTCCCCCGCCGAGGGAGCGTCGGGACCCGGCCGCGGAAGCCCCTGCTCCTCGCTGTGCTCGCGATCGTCTGGGGCGCGGGGATTGCCGGCGCGGCGCAGCAGCCGCGGGAACCGAACGGCGCCGATCTTCTCCGCGTGTTCCTCGACTGCGGTCCCTGCGACGACGAGTACCTGCGCCGCGAGATCGCTTTCGTCAACTACGTCCGTGACCGGCGGGACGCGCAGGTCCACGTGTTGGTCACCCGCGAGAACACCGGCGGCGGCGGCGATGCCTGGACGCTCGACTTCTACGGCATCGACGAGTTCACGGGGATGGACGACCAGCTCGTCTTCTACACCACGCAGGACGACACCGACGACAGCGAGCGACGGGCGCTGGCCCAGATGCTGCGCCTCGGCCTGGTGCGCTACGCGGCCCAGACACCACTCGGCCAGCAGTTGCGTGTCTCCACCAGCCCAACGGGTGGCGCGCTGGGTGCGCGCCGCGTGGCGAACGCCCAGCCGCAGGACGATCCCTGGAACTTCTGGGTCTTCCGCACCCGGCTGAACATGTTCTTCGACGCCGAGGAACGGGAATCGACGCAGTCCATCAGCGGATCGATCTCGGCCAACCGCGACACGGAGATGTGGAAGATGCGGGTCGGCTTCTTCACCAACTTCCGCGAGGACACCTTCGAGCTCACTGACTCGACCTTCTCCAACGTCCGGCGCAGCTCGTCGCTCGACGCCCGCTTCGTCAAGAGCGTGGGCGAGCACGTCGGCATCGGCTTCGGGGGCTCGGCGATCAGCTCCAACTTCCGGAACCAGGATCTGACGCTGCGAGGCGCGCCGGCCATCGAGTACAACTTCTTTCCCTACTCCGAATCGACGCGGCGGCAGTTCACCATGACCTACACCGCCGGCTACAACGCCTTCCGCTACATCGAGCCGACGATATTCGACCGCATGGAGGAACACCGCACGAACCACGCCGTGCAGAGCTCGTTCCTCGCCAACGAGCCCTGGGGCGAGAGCGAGCTCACCCTGGAGTTCTCGCAGTTTCTCGACCAGCCCGACCAGCGCCGGCTCGTGCTCTACGGCGAGATCGACATCCGCCTGTTCCGCGGGTTCTTTCTTCGCATCGACGCCGACAGCTCGCTGATCCGCGATCAGATCTACCTGCCCCGCCGGGACGCCACCGACGCCGAGATCCTCGTGCGCCAGCGCCAGCTCGCCACCGACTACGAGTGGCAGTTCCGCATCGGGTTCACCTACTCGTTCGGGTCGATCTTCAACAATGTCGTGAACTCGCGCTTCGCGGGATCGAGCGGCGGCTTCACGCGCGCCTTCTGAGACGTCCTGCGGTCGGTCTCCGCCTGCACGAGCCCGTGGCAAAGCCCCGCCGCGTTCGAGCGGCGGTGGCATCCCGCGTGGACGGCGTTGCTCCTCGGTCGAATACGCCCGACATGCTCCCTCGTCACCGAATGCACACCCACCGTCATTCAGTGTTCAATCCTGCTGCGCTGGCCGGGCTCCCGGTCAAGGCTCCTCTCCCCTGCAAATCACTGCTCCATAACGAGTTGTGTGAATCGCCGGTGAAGTGGCACCGGCCATGCTGCTGGATCCGGCGGGCGCGCAAGCGCGCGACAGGCAGGAGACAGACATGTTCGGACCGTACACGCATCGCATCGACCCCATCCTGTTCGAGGCCAACGCCCGTGTGGGAGGACGCTTGGGCG
>WTGR01000756.1 GCA_011523485.1 Acidobacteriota bacterium | reverse complement strand
GACATCTCGGCGATCCCGGTTATTCACAAGCTGAGCCATCTGCCCATCATCGTCGACCCGAGCCACGGAACCGGACTGCGCGACAAGGTGGCCCCGATGGCCAGGGCGGCGGTGGCGGCGGGCGCGGACGGACTGCTGATAGAGGTGCATCCCGACCCGGACCACGCCCGGAGCGACGGCGCGCAGTCGATGTTCCCGGAGCAGTTCGAGCGCCTGATGTCCGAGCTGCGCATCATCGCCCCGGCGATCAGCCGGAGCATCTGCGTGGAGCCGGTGGCCCGCCGGGCGGCGGCGTCGCACGTCTGAGCCGGGGCGACAGCCATGGCGGACACGCCTCGCATGCTGCCGGTCATACAGCCGGGAACGGCACCGTCGGTGCCGCCGGTGTTCGATCGGGTGGCGATCGTCGGGCTCGGCCTGATTGGCGGGTCCCTGGCCCTCGCCGTTCGGGAGACCTGGCCGGCCGGAATGGTGATTGGCGTCGACGACAAGCCGGTGCTCGAGCGCGCGATGGTGCGCCACGCCATCGACGTCGCCGCGGACGATCCGGTCGTGATGGCGGACGCCGATCTCGTGGTGCTGGCCGCTCCCGTCCGTACCAACCTGGCCCTGCTTGCCGACCTCGAAGAGCACGTCCGGGGCGCGGCGGTCGTCACCGACGTCGGCAGCACGAAACGCGACCTGGTCGCAGCGGCGCGCGCGCTGCCGTCCCGCCTGACCTTCGTCGGCGGACATCCGCTCGGTGGCGCGCCGCGCGGCGGCATCGACCACGCGCGTCCGGACCTGTTCCGGGACCGGCCGTGGCTCTTCACGCCCTCCGGCGACGACCATGGCGCAGCGCTCGAGAAGCTGCGCCGGTTCGTCGCCGGCTTCGGCGCCGTGCCTCACGTGCTGGCCCCCGACGCCCACGACCGCCTGCTCGCCTTTCTCAGCCACGTGCCGCAACTCACCGCCAGCGTGCTCATGCACGTCGTCGGCGATGCCATCGGCGAGGACGGGTTGGCGCTGAGCGGGCGGGGTCTGGCGGACACCACGCGGCTGGCGTCGAGCCCCGCGGACATCTGGCGGGACATCTGCGCCACGAACGCGGACGAGATCGGGACCGCGCTCGACGAGCTGATCCGGGAGCTTCAGACGGCTCGAGACCATCTCGCCGACGGCAGGGCGGTGGACCGGATCTTCGACTCGGCTTCCCGGTGGAGGGCCGCGCTCGCGGCCCGCCGCCGCGCGCCCCGGGGAGAGTGACTACCGGAAACGGTTGCCGCGCACCTCGATGCGGGTGCGCGCCGAGATGAGGATGTCGTCCCGGCGCTTCAGATTGAGGCGCACCTCGTAGCGGCCGGCGTAGTCGAAGGTATGGCGGACCGAGAAGCGGCGGCGGATCTCGGTCCGGCCCGGCTCGAACGGATTGCAGTCCGGGGTGCTCTCCGACAACGTGTCGTCGCCCCAGTCCCACTCGATGGTCGTGCAGTAGAGCTCCTCGTTGTCGTCCGGACCACCGTCGAGCGTTCCGACGAACAGAATGCTCGCCGGAGCGAGCCCCACGCGCGGCGTAGCGCGCAGCCGGAGCCGGGGATCATCGTCGGGCCCCCGCCGCTGGAACGCAGCGTAACCGTCGGACATCTGCCCGGCAGCGAGGATGACCGACAGCACGCCGGCCGAGAATCCGAGAAACGCGCCGCGCCGCCGGGATGATGAACGAGCCATGGGCTGACCTCTCAGACAGGAATTTCCTCATTGTAGCCCGATATAATCGCGCGATGCCGACAACGACTTCCGCCACCGCCGGCGCGAGCGGCGCCCCGGCGGCGGCGGCCGACGCGCCGCTTCTCGCCGTCCCCGTGCTGGGCGACGCCGCAGCCGACACGCTGGACGACCTTCCCGGTCTCGACGCCGCTACCGGCGGTGTGCTCGCACAGGCCCGGTCTTCGGGTGCGTTCCGGGGGAAACGCCGCGAGACGTTCGAGACCGCGCTGACCGGCGCCGGGTGGCGCGCGTCGCGATTGCTCCTGGTCGGTGCACCGCCCGGACCGGAAGGACCGGCCGCTCGCCTGCGCGAAGCGGCGGCGGTGGCCAGCCGGGTGGCGCGTGGCCGCCGTGTCGAGCGTTTCGCCTTCGTCTGCCGGAGCGACGGGGAGCCGGCGGAATTGGCCCAGGCGGTAGGGGAGGGCGTCGTCACCGGCGGGTTCGTCGACACCCGCTACAAGAGCGATCCCGAAACGGACGGCCAGGCCCCGGCGTGCGACGTCGTCTGGCCCGACGGGAAGGGTGTCGCCGGTACGCCGGAGGCCGTCGCCCGGGGCGTCACCATCGGCGCGGCGACCAACCTGGCCCGCGAACTCGCGAACCAGCCGTCCAACCTGCTGCCGCCCGCCGTGTTCGCGGAACGGGCGGTCGAAGCGGTCGCCGACGCAGGAGTGGCCACCCAGATTCTGGACGAGACCGCCATCCGCGAGCTCGGCATGGGGTTGCTCCTGGGGGTCGGCCAGGGCAGCGCGGCCCCGCCGCGGCTGCTGATCATGCGTCACGAGCCGTCCGAAGCGCCCACCGAGCCGGTGCTGGCGCTGGTCGGCAAGGGCGTGACCTTCGACACCGGCGGGATCTCGATCAAGCCGGCGGCCGGCATGGAGTGGATGAAGAGCGACATGGCGGGCGGCGCCGCGGTCGTCGGCGCGATGCGCGCGATCGGCGCGCTGGGAGTGCCCCGCCGCGTTCTGGGCATCGTCCCGATGGCCGAGAACATGCCCGGCGGCCGCGCCACGCGGCCGGGCGACATTCTGACCGGCGCCGGCGGCACCACGGTCGAGGTCCTGAACACGGACGCAGAGGGCCGCTTGATCCTCGGCGACGCGCTCTGGTACGCGCGGGAGTGCGGAGCCACGCATCTGGTCGACGTGGCGACGCTGACCGGGGCCTGCGTGATTGCGCTGGGCGGAGCCGCCAGCGGCCTCTTCGCCCGCCCGGCGGCGTGGAGCGAGGCGCTGCAGGCGGCCGGCGCCCGGGCGGGCGAGCGGGTGTGGCCACTGCCCCTCTACGAGGAGTACCGGGAGCAATTGCGATCGGAGCTGGCCGATCTGAAGAACATCGGCGGGCGCGAAGGCGGGGCCTGCACCGCGGCGGCGTTTCTCGATGCGTTCACCGGGGGGCTGCCCTGGGCCCACATGGACATCGCCGGTACCGCCTGGATCGAGAAGCCCCGGGAGGACGCCGCCGCCGGGGCCACCGGCGTCATGGTGCGCACGCTGACCAGGTTGGCGACCGACGACTGGAATTGGTAGGCTGTCCGCGTGGTAGTCCAACCCGAGCCGGTGACGCCGCTCGTTTACGAGGTGGTAGAGGCCACCACCGAGCAGACGACCGTCATCGACGTGGTGCTCGGCGCGTTCTCGGTCGTGGGCGTGCTCGGGCTCGTCGCCGTCCTGCTCGGCGTATCCCTGGCCGGCCTCCTCATCGGCATTCGGAAGTTGCGCGGCCGGGACATCGACGGAACCGCCGGCGGAGGCGCAACCCGTCTCGGTCTGGGAGCCTCCGGCCGCTGAGCGCCTGCTCCGCCTTTCGGCAGCCCCGACAACCGTCGCCGGACGCGACCGCCGCTGCCGCGCTACGGCTTCGGATTGCCGCCCAACCGCGGTTGCCCAGCGGGCTGCACCGCTTCTGCGGCGCAGATTCCTAGTGGAGCTGCAGATCGACCTGATCGAAGTAGTCGGGCTTGACCAGCACCTCTCGCGGCTTGCCCGAGGTGCCCGCGGAGACCAGACCGTCCGCCTCCATCATGTCGACGAGGCGCGCAGCGCGGCTGAACCCGATGCGGAGGCGCCGCTGCAGAAACGAGATGGAGGCCTGGCCGCTGCCGACGATGATGCGCGCGGCCTGGTCGTAGAGGTCGTCGTGCTCTACCGGAGCCGCTTCCGGCGCCTTCTCGTCGGCGGTAATCGACTCGTCGTAGCCGGGCGCGCCCTGTTTGCGCAGGAAGCTGCACAGACGTGCGGTCTCGCGCTCCGATATGTACGGACCGTGCAGCCGGACGCAACGCGACGACGCCGGCGGCAGGTACAGCATGTCTCCCTTTCCGAGAAGCTGCTCGGCGCCGTTGCCGTCGATAATGGTGCGCGAGTCGACCTTCGAGGACACGCGGAACGCGATGCGCGAGGGCAGATTCGCCTTGATCAGTCCGGTGATTACGTCGACCGACGGCCGCTGCGTCGCCAGGATGAGGTGAATCCCGACCGCCCGCGCCATCTGGGCCAGACGCGCTATCGATTCCTCGACGTCCTTGCTCGCCACCATCATCAGGTCGGCAAGCTCGTCGATGGCGAGAATCACGTAGGGCAGGGGCGCCGGCATCTCGGCGCCTTCGCCTCCTTCCCCATCGGCGCCGGCGGCGCCGGCGGCGGCGCCCGCCTCGATCTGCCGGCGCACGTTCCGGTTGTACTGGCCGATATTGCGCACACCCTCGGCGGCGAGCTGCTTGTACCGTTCCTCCATCTCGCGAACCGCCCAGCGGAGCGCATTGTTGGCCTGCTTGGGATCGACCACGACCGGCGTCAGAAGGTGAGGGATGTCCGCGTACATCCCGAGCTCCAGGCGCTTCGGATCGATCATGATCAGCCGCACCTCGTCGGGTGTCGCCCGGTACAGGATGCTGGTCAGCATCGCGTTCAGGCCGACGGACTTGCCCGTGCCGGTGGCGCCGGCAATCAGCAGATGCGGCATGGTGGCGAGATCGGCGACGACCGGTTCGCCATGGATGGTCTTGCCGAGCGCGAGAGTCAGCTTCGACGACGACTGCGTGTACGGCTCCGACTGCAGCAGCTCTCGCAGCGAGATCTGATCGCGTTCCGCGTTGGGGATCTGCATGCCCACGGTCGACTTGCCGGGGATGCGCTCGATGAGCACCGACTCGGCCTGCATCGCCAGGCACAGGTCGTCGGCGAGGCCGGTGACCCGGCTGTACTTGACGCCGGCGTCCGGCTTGAACTCGAAGGTCGTGACCACCGGACCCGGATGGATCTGCACCACGGAGCCCTCGACGGAGAACTCACGGCACTTTTCCTCGAGCAGATGAGCCCGGTCCATGAGCTGGCGTTCGTCGAAGGTCTGCATCGCTCGCGGGGAGTCGAGCAGCGAGATCGGAGGCGAGGTGTAGCGGCTGCGCCGTTCCTGCATCGACAGATCAGGCGTCGGCGCCGGCACGGGCTCGAGTGGCTCGGGCGGTGACGATATCGCGGGCGCGGACGCGGGCAGCGGAGCCGGTGGGGGCGCCGGCTCCGGATCCAGAGCGACGTTCCCGGCCGGATCTCCGGCCGACGGCACCGGCTCCGGCTCTCGCGGCTTGGTTGCCGCCTTCCGCGGCGTGCGCCGCGGACGTTCCGGAACGTGGCTGCGAGCCAGAATCTCGGTGCGCGCGGACGACGAGCCGGTCTTCGCCAGATGCTTGTTGACGACGTCCCGCCGCTGCCGCGCGCGCTGGCGTCGCGTCCACCAGTTCCCGATCGTCCCGCGCATCGCCTGCAAGAGGCCGCCCAGACCGCGCCAGGCGGCCGAAAAGAGCTGCCCCAGGGAGAACTGGGTCGACAGCATCACTGCCAGAAACAGGGCGGTCAGGATGAGGATGCTCGATCCGATCCGGTTGAAGTACTCGGCCAGCAGGCCTGCCAGTACCGCCCCAAGATATCCGCCCGCATCGATGGGGCGGGGCGACTCCACGAGGTGTCCTACCGCAAGACTCAGGAACCCGGCGCTACACCCCACGATCACGCCGAGGCCGAGCAGCTTCGCGTAGGCGCCACCGACAGGCCGGCACCAGAAGGCGTGCCAGCCGAGCACGACGAATTGCACCGGAATCAGAAACGCCGTCAACCCCAGCGTCTGGTAGGAGAGCTCGGCCAGGAAGGCTCCGACCTGGCCGACCAGGTTCATCGGCGGCGTCGCCCCGCCGGGATGGAAGAACCAGACGGCGTCGGCGGCGTCGTAGGTCGCCAGCGACACGAACCACACGAGAGCGCCGGCGAAGAAGGCGACGCCGAGTATCTCGCTTGCGCGACGGGACAGGGTCGTGGCTACCACAGTTCAGATCTCCAGGATGACCGGCAGCACCAGTGGCCGCCGGCCGCACCGTTTGCGAAAGAAACGCTGCAACTCGACCCGCACCCGCTCGCCCATGACCCCCTGGTCCGTGCGCTCCTCGACGCTGGCCTCGGCGGCGAGCGCCCGCAGCCTGCCCGTCGCGGCGTCGAGCAGCGCCTCGGTCGGCCCGTCGAGGACGAACCCGCGGGTGATCAGCTCCGCGGCCTGCTCGATGCCGCCGCTGTACGCGTTCATCGCCAGGACGGCCACCACGACGCCGTCGACGGCCAGGTGCCGGCGGTCGCGCAGAATCTCGTCGGCCACCTGACCGCTGCGCGTTCCGTCGATGAGCACACGCCCCGCACGAACCGGCTCGCCAATCCATCCGCCCGATTCGTCGAAGCAGATGCGGTCGCTGTTCTCGGCCAGCAGCACCGTCACGCTCTCGCCGCACACCTGCTCGGCGAGCCGGGCATGGTGCGCCAGATGGCGGTACTCTCCATGTATCGGCACGAAGCAGCGCGGGCTGCTCAGCGAGAGCAGCAGCTTGAGGTCCTCCTCGCTGCCGTGCCCGGAGACATGAACCCGTTTCGACGGCTCGTCGACGACCCGCGCGCCCCGCCGGGCGATGTGATTCATCAGCCGATCGATGGCGTGCCGGTTGCCGGGTATCGCGCGGGCGGAGAAGACCACGACGTCGCCAGCTTCCAGGCGAACGTGGCGGTGGGCGCCGACGGCCATGCGCGCAAGGGCGGAGAACGGCTCGCCCTGTGAGCCGGTGACGATGCAGAGCACCCTCTCCGGCGGCAGGCGCGCGACGTCGGCCTCGGCGATCTGGAGGCCCGCGGGCAGGCGCAGATAGCCGAGCCTGGCGGCGAGCTCCGCATTCTCCACGACCCCGCGGCCGACGAACGCGACCTGGCGGCCGAAACGGTCGGCAAGATCGACGAGCAACTGCAGCCGGTGGAGGCTGGACGAGAAGGTGGTCACGACGAGCCGCCGGGGTGCGCCGGCGAATACTTCCTCGAGCGCCGGCTCCACGTGCCGCTCGGATCCCGAGTGGCCCGGCTGCGCCGCGTTCGTGCTGTCCCCGAAGAGAGCCAGCACGCCGCGCCGGCCCAGGTCGGCCAGACGATGGGCATCGGTGGGACGGCCGTCGAGAGGCGTCTGATCGAACTTGAAGTCCCCGCTGTGCAGCAGCGTGCCGGCGGGCGTGTGGATGGCCACCGCCACGGAATCGGGAATGCTGTGGGCGACCTGCACGAACTCCACGTCGAGCCCGGCGGCGGTCACGGTCTCCGACGGTTCGACCGTCACCAGGCGGCCGGAGGTATCGCAGCCGTGCTCGGCGAGCTTGCGCTCCAGCAGGGCGAGGGTGAGCCGGGTGCCGTACGTGGGCCCGTCGATCAGATCCCAGATGTAGGGAACGGCGCCGATATGGTCCTCGTGGCCGTGGGTCAGCACCAGCGCCGACAACCGCCCGAGCTCTCCCGCGAGGGAGCGCACGTCGGGAATGACGAGGTCCACGCCGAAGTGCTCGGGGCCGGGGAACATGACCCCGGCGTCGATCAGCAGGCTGTCCGGCCCGCAACGGACGGCCATCATGTTCATGCCGAACTCGCCGACGCCGCCGAGGAGCAGCACCTCGACCAGCGGCGTGCGCCCGGAATCGCGGATCATCTCGGATCTCTCGCGGGAGCCGCGGTACCTCTCGATCAACGCATCAACGGCCGGGGCGGACGCGCCGAAGGGGACGATGTCGAGCGCGCAACCGGACGGGACTGCCCGGCGCCACGGTCCATGTGCGGGCTGCTGGGGAACCCGCGAGTGGCAGGAGACGGACCGCAGTATAGCACAGGGATTCAGTCCGGCATGGCGGCCAGAACATCAGACAGGTCAATGAGTTCCGGCAGGTCGAGGGTGCCCGGCCGACGGGTCGGGCACAGACCCGCGGCGCGGCAGACCGACAGCGGATCGAACGCCGGGGAGGAGTTGAACGCGGCGAGGGCGTTCACCACCTGCTTGCGGCGTCGGGTGAACAGACGACGGACCAGCAGCTCGAAGCCCGCCGCGTCGACGGGCGCGCGGACCGGATCGCGAAAGCGCAGGGAGACGAGCGCCGACCGGACCCTCGGCGCCGGGCGGAATGCTCCGGGCGGCACGTCGAGCATCCAGCGGGTGTCGGCGTGCAGGGACGCCATGACCGCCAGCGGCCCGTACGCCCGCGATCCGGCGCCGGCAACGACACGTTCGGCCACCTCGCGCTGCAGCATGACCACCGCGTCGCGTACTCCCGCCGCGAGCGCGTCGCGGAGCAGACCCAGCAGAATCGGGGCCGAGACCCCGTACGGCAGATTCCCGACGACTCGCACCGAGTCGGCCGGCCGCCCGCCGGCGCCGCGGCGCAAGCTCGCCGTCGCCTCGTGCAGGTCCAGTTGCAGGAAGTCGGCGTGACGGATTTCGACGTTGGCGGGAGCGCCGGTCTTCAGCCGCTGTACGAGATTCTCGTCCAGCTCGACCGCCAGCAGCCGGCCTGCACGGTTCGCGAGTGCGAAGGTGAGCGCTCCGCGGCCCGGCCCGATCTCGATGAGGACCTGCTCCGTCGTCGGCGCGACGACGTCCACGACCTTCCGTACCCAGGCCGGCTCCAGGAAGTGTTGCCCCAGCCGTCGCCGCGGCTCGAGTTGCCGCGCCATGCCCGTCGGGTCATCGCTGGTCGCCGAACGTCTCTTCGGCCCAGATCGCTTCGGCCTCGTCGATCTCCTCCTCGCTGAGCCCGAAATGGTGGCCGAACTCGTGAATGACCGTCTCGCCGACGGCGCGTACTACGTCGTCCTCGTCCTCGGCGTCTTCCAGGATCGGATCGCGGAAGATGATGACCTGGTCCGGAAGCTCGACCGACTGACCCCACTCGCGTTCCACCAGCGAGATTCCCTGATAGAGCCCGTACAGCGTTTCCGGGGGGGCCATGCCCAGATCGGCGAGCAATTCCGGGGAGGGCTCGTCCTCGATCACCAGGGCGACGTTCCGCATCGCTTCCCGAAACTGTTGCGGAATCAGCTCGAAGGCTTCCGCCACCAGTTCCTCGAACCGCTCGTCGGTCATGGCCTCGACTAGTGCACCGCGTCCTTCGGCGAGGCGACCTTCGGAGGCGCCTCGCTGAAGGCGCGGGCGTGCTCCTGCAGCGCGGTGATCAGGCTCGGGATGAACGCCGCCGGCACGACGATCCGGGCGCGGACCGGCGCCCGGAGCTGACGAGGCCCGTCCGACTGCTGTTCGTCGCCGTCGGCCTCCCGCACCTCGGTCTCGGAGGGCGGCAGCACCTCGCAGAAGGTGAGGGTGAAATCGAAGGGCGTGTGCGAGATGGCGCAGAAATTCGCGTACGTGCGTGCGACGTCGCTCGGTTCGGCCGGCACTATCGTGAAATTGATCTGCTTGCGTTCGGGCATTTGTCTCGTCCTCGGTTGATGCGCTTCGACGTCCGGCCGGGCGCCGATGACGCCCCGCGGAGATCGGCGGGCGCGGTCAGTATCTTCTCATGAGGCCGACGACGACGCCCTGTATCTGTACCCGCCCGGCGTCCACCACGAGCGGCTGCATGGCGGGATTCGCCGGTTGCAGGCGGATGCGCCCTTCCTCCCGGAAGAAGGTCTTGAGCGTCGCCTCGGACGCGTCGAGCAGGGCAATCACCATCTCGCCGTTCTCCGCGGTCCGGCGATCTTCGACGATCACGATGTCGCCGTCGCGGATCTGCTCGTCGATCATCGACTGGCCGCGCACCCGGAGCGCATACGTGGCGCGGGTGCCCGTGAGATTCTCGGGCACCGCGACGGTCTCCGGAGAGACCACCGCCTCGATGGGATCGCCGGCGGCGACATAACCCTGCAACGGGAGCTCGATCGCGCGTCCGCCGACACCCGTCGGCACCAGCTCCACGGAGCGGCTGCGGTTCCAGGCGCGCTTGATGAAACCCTTCTCCTGCAGATTCGTCAGGTGCTTGTGCACGGTGGCGAGCGAGGAGAGCCCGAAACGCCGGCCGATCTCCTCCAGGCTCGGACTGTAGCCGTGGTGCTGGATGAACTCGGTGAGGTAATCGAGGATCTCTCGCTGTCGCCTCGTGAGCGGTTGCACGGTGCCTCCTCATGGCGTGTTCACCCGGGCGTCGGACTCACTACTTTACAGCAAACAAAAGGCGAACATCAAGGCGGCGCCGCCGCCGCGGGATCCGCGCCGCATGCTACAGTTTCGGGGTGAACTGGATAGTTGCCGCGATGGTGATGCTCGGGGCGTCGGCGCCGGCTCCGCAGGGCGGGCCGCCGACCGCCGCCGACGGCCGCGAGTTCGAATCGGCGCTGGCCCGCATCCTGCTCAATGCCGCCACGCCGCGTCGCGGCGAGCCCCGCGAGGTAGTCATCACCGAACGGGCGGTGGCCGGCTTTCTGCGATTTCAGGCCGCCGACAGCCTGCCGCCGGGACTGGCCGATCCGGAGTTGCGCATGGAGGCGGGCGGACGCCTGACGGTCACCGCCACCGTCGATCTGGATGCGGTGCGCGAGCAGCAGTCGCCGGGGCCGCTCAATCCCCTCCGCTTCCTGAGCGGAAGCGTGCCGGTCACGGCGATCGGCATCGTGCAGTCGTCCCGCCGTACGCTGACGATCCGGATCGAATCGGCGCGGGTCGGAGCGCTTCCGGTGCCGGCGACCCTCGTGGCCGAACTGGTGCAGGTCTACACACGGTCGGATCGGTATCCCGACGGGATCGACGTGAGCGAACCGATTCCGCTTCCGAGCGGCATCGACGCCGTGCGCGTCGAGTCGCGGCGGACCGTGGTCGTCCAGTGAGCGATGCGGTCTGCCGCCGCCCCTGACGCGCTGCAGACGCCTGCCCAGTACCTGAAGGGCGTCGGTCCGCGGCGCGCCGCGGACCTGGCTTCCGTCGGCGTGCAGACCGTCGAGGATCTGCTCCTGACCCTGCCTCGCCGCTACGAGGACCGGGCAATCCTGCAGTCGATCCGCGACCTGCGCCCCGGCGAGGCGACCACGATCAGCGGCACGGTGCTGAGCTGCGGTCTGCGTACGACTCGCCGGCCGGGGTTCCGCATCTTCGAGATGCTCGTTCAGGACGCGTCCGGCCGCGTGCGCGTCGCCTTCCTGAACCAGGCGTTCCTCAAGGACGTCTTCGCGGCGCGGCAGCAGGTCGTGCTGCACGGCCGGGTCGACCGGCGTCCGACCGGGGGCCTGCAGATCACCAATCCGGACCACGAGATCGTGTCCGACGAGGAGGACGACGCGAGGGGCGAGCCGATCCACACCGGGCGCATCGTGCCCGTCTACGAGAAGGTCGGGTCGCTGACGCCGAAGTCGCTTCGTCGCGTCGTCCACGACGCACTCCAGCGCCTGCCGGCGGAGGTGGACGACCCGCTGCCCGACGGCGTCCGCCGCTCGCTCGACGCCCCCCCGCGCCGGCAGGCGCTTGCCGATGCGCACTTTCCGCCGCCCGGAACCTCTATCGAGGCGCTCGACCGCTTTGGGACGCCCGCGCAGCAGCGCCTGGTCTTCGAGGAGTTCTTCTTCTTCCAGGTCGGCCTGCTGTTGCGGCGGCGCGAGTCGGACACCCGCGTCAAGCCGCGGCGAATCGTCGTCGACGACCGGATCCGGCAGGCCGCCCGGGACCTGCTCCCGTTCCGCCTGACGGGGCATCAGCGGCAGGCCCTGAAGGAGATCGTCGAGGATCTGCAGCGCCCGCGGCCGATGAACCGCCTGCTGCAGGGCGACGTCGGCTCGGGCAAGACCATAGTCGCGCTGCTCGCGGCGCTCGTGGCCATGGAGAACGGACTGCAGGTGGCGTTCATGGCGCCGACCGAGATCCTCGCCGAGCAGCACTACGCGAGCATCAGCCGCGTGCTGTCGCAGTCGCGTTTCGCCGCCGCTCTGCTGACCGGCACGCTCCCGGCGCGGACGCGGCGCGAGGCCGGCAGCCGCATCGCCGACGGCGCGTCGCAACTCGTCGTGGGCACCCACGCGCTGGTGCAGGGCGACGTCCGGTTCAGGGACCTGGGCCTCGCGATAGTCGACGAGCAGCACCGCTTCGGCGTCGTTCAGCGTGCGATCCTGCGCGACAAGGGCCTCGATCCGGACGTGCTCGTGATGACGGCCACGCCGATCCCACGGACCCTGGCCCTGACCGCGTACGGCGACCTGGACGTTTCCGAGATCAGGGAGCGGCTTCCCGGCCGGCATCCGGTGAAGACGCTGATACGCAGCGAGGCGCGCCGCACCGAGGTCTACGACCTCGTTCGCACGGAGCTGCGCGCGGGACGCCAGGCGTTCGTCGTCTGCCCGCTCGTCGAGGAATCGGAGAAACTGGACCTGAGAGCGGCGACGGAGATGGCCGCGGAGCTGCGGGTGCGCGTGTTCCCGGACGCTCGGGTCGGGCTGGTCCACGGCCGCATGGCGACTGCCGAGCGCGAGCGGACGATGGCGGCGTTCGCGGCCGCCCGGATCGATGTGCTGGTTGCGACGACGGTGATCGAGGTGGGCATCGACGTGCCGAACGCGACGGTGATGATGATAGAGCAGGCCGAGCGTTTCGGGCTGGCCCAGTTGCACCAGCTGCGCGGCCGCGTGGGGCGTGGCGCGGCCCGGGCCTGCTGCGTGCTGATGCACGCCGCGAGGCTCTCCGATGCCGCCGGGGCCCGGCTGCGGGCGCTGGCGGCGACGACCGACGGATTCGAGATCGCGGAGCGCGATCTGGAGCTGCGCGGACCGGGCGACTTCTTCGGCACCAGGCAGTCCGGCGTCCCGTTGTTCCGGGTCGGGGATCTGTTGCGCGATCACCGGCTGATGGAGGAGGCCCGACGCGCGGCGGCCGCGTGGATCGACGGCGCGGAAGCGACCGGTCCGCGGCTCGACGCCGTGCGCGGCGCCTGGACCCGCCGCTTCGGACTGGCCGGGGTGGCCTGAGACAGGATGCGCATCATCGGCGGGGAGCTGAAGGGGCGTCGCCTGCCGTCTCCGACCTGGTCCGGCCTGCGACCGACGTCGGACCGGTTGCGTGAGACCCTGTTCAACATCCTCGCGGGCGATGTCGCCGGCGCACTCGTCCTGGACGGCTGCGCGGGTACCGGCGCGCTCGGTCTGGAAGCACTCAGCCGCGGCGCCGCGGGCGTCACGTTCGTCGACCGCGACGCGCGGGCCGTCGCATTGATCGAAACCAATCTGGAACGCTGCGGCGTCGCCGCCCGGAGCCGGGTGGTGCGCGGCACGCTGCCGGGCGCGCTGGACAGTCTGGACGCCGCCATCGCCTTCGACCTGGTGCTGCTGGATCCGCCGTACGAGTATGATGACCGCGCGATAGGTGCCATACTGTCCGCTGCCGGCCGGCGCACCGCCGCCGGAGGTCAGGTAGTCGTGGAGCGGACGCGGCGGGCCGGGAGGGTGGCCGTGGAACCGTTGCGGCATACGCGTCGGGTGCGGGCCGGCGACAGCGTCCTCGATTTCCATGTCAGAGCCAAGGAGTAGGCTGGCCGTCTATCCGGGGTCGTTCGACCCGTTGACCAACGGCCACGTCGACATCATCCGTCGCGGCGCGCTGCTGTTCGACCGGATCGTCATCGCGATCCTGGTCAACATGGACAAGTCCCCGCTGTTCTCGGTGGAGGAGCGGGTCGAGATCGCGCGCCAGGTGTTCCGGCAGGATGCCAACGTCGAGGTGGAGGTGTTCAACGGCCTGCTCGTGCACTATGCGGAGCGCCGGGGGGCGGACGTGATCGTTCGCGGGCTGCGGGCGATCTCCGACTTCGAATTCGAGATGCAGATGGCGCTCATGAACCGGCGGCTCAGCCAGTCGATAGAAACGGTCTTCATGATGCCGGACGAGAGGTACACCTATCTCAGCTCCCGACTCGCCAAGGAAGTCTTCGCCCTCGGGGGCTCGTTGGACGGACTGGTGCCGGAAGTGGTGGAGACGCGCCTCCGCCAGAAGGCCGGCGCGCGCGCCCCGGGCCTGAACGTCTGACTCGTGGCCCGATAATCCGCACCGTTTCTACGGCGCAGACTCCTGGCGGTTGGCGACCAGCACAACACGCTGCAGGTAGCGTTGCGGGTCGGGGTCGAGCAGGGTGCGCAGGTTGAGGTTGCCGGTGTTCAGATAGCGCACCTCTCCCAGGCGCTGCAGCCGCAGGCCGTCCTCTCGGAGCCGCGCGGCATCCTCCGCCCGCAGCACGCACAGCACCCGCCCGGGGGAACGCAGGAAATCGTACGCCGCCGGCAGCACGGGCAGCTCCACGTGCGGCGTGCGCATGTAGTACACGAGGTTGCGGTCGAACACCCGGTGGCGGCCGTAGGGCTCGCCCGCGTTGCGCTCGGCCGCGAGCAGGGCGGCCATGCGCTCGACGGGGGACGGACCGGGGGACGCCAGCACGACCAGGTGCGCCCCGACGGCCATGACCCCCGCGGCGGCGGCGACGAGCGTCGGAATCACCGCGGCGCGCGCCGTTGCGTCCGGTCCCTGCCGCCACGCGCCGACCGAGAACGCGGCAACGGCCCCGCCGGCCACGAAGACCGCGAGCGCGATGCTCAGGGCGGCCGGTTCGTTCCATTCGACCAGAAGCGGCCGGGCGCGGTACACGAGCCCGCCGATGACCATGACCACGGCGCCCGTCGCGGCGCCGAGAGTCGCCAGAGCCCGCCGCCTGGCGGGCGTCCCCTCCAGGGCCCGCGTCACTGCGCGCGCGAGGAGGATGGCCAGGGGCGCCAGAAGCGGCAGGATGTAACGCGGCTGCTTGCCGACGGACAGCGTGTAGAAGGCCAGCGGCGCCGCCGCCCAGACCGCCAGCCGCAGCACTCGCTGATCGAGGACCCGGCGGCGCCAGCTCTCTCGAACCGCCGGCGCCCACAGCAGCATGAACGGGGACCACGGAAGCAGGCCGCCGGCGATTATGGGCAGGTAGTACCACGCCGGCCGCGGCGCGTTGTAGCGATCCGAGGCGTAACGCTCGAGATTCTCGGCAAGGAAGAACCGCTCCAGATACCCGGCGCCGTGCTCGATCGCCATCGCGACGTACCAGGGCGCCGCGACGAGCAGAAAGAGCGCCCCTGCAAGCGCCAGGTCGACCCGCGTCGCCCGCGACGGCAGGCCGTGCCGCCGCCAGTGCAGTGCGGCGAGGGGCAGCACGACCAGTGCCGCGAGCGCCGGACCGACAGGGCCCTTGACGAGAAACGCGGCGCCTGCGGCCAGCGCGGCCAGGAGCAGCCAGGCGCGGCGCGAACGGGGCCCAAGCGACGGTGGCGGATCCTCGAGCAGGGCGACGAGCGCCGCCCAGACGGACAGCGTCACGAAGAAGGCGAGGGGCAGATCGGGCAGCGCCTGACGGGCCATTGCGACGATGCCCGCGCTGGTCGCCCCGATGAGGCCCGCCAGCAGGGCGGTCCGCGCGTCGTACCAGCGCCGCGCGCAGGCGAAGGTGACCAGCACCAGGCCGACGCCGGCCAGCGCGGCGGGAAACCGCGCCGCGCCGGGGGAGGGTCCCGCCGCCACGTAGGTGACGGCAACCAGCCAGTAGTAGAGCACCGGCTTCTCGAAGCGCGGCTGGCCGTTGTAGTAGGGCGTGAGCCAGTCGCCCCGCTCGATCATCTCGCGGGCGCTCTCGGCGTAGAAGGCTTCGTCGGAGTCGGTCAGGGCCGGCCGCCCGAGCCCGACGAAGAACGTCAGGATGCAGACGCCGGCGAGGATCACCGCGTGGCGTGACACCGCGGCGGATTGTACATCCCGCCCGGCGCCAACCCGTGTCCCGGGTTGCCGCGGCGCACGGGACCTGCGACACTGAAACCATGCGGGTCGCAGTCATCGGCGCCTCCGAGGATCGCGCCAAGTTCGGGAACAAGGCGGTCCGCGCGCTCCGGCACGCCGGACACGAGGTCGTGCCGATCAATCCCCGTCGCGCCCGCGCCGCGGGCCGGATCGAGGGCTTGCCGGCGTACGCCTCGGTGGCCGACGTACCGGGTCCCCTCGACGTGGCGACGCTCTACGTCCACCCGGCGGTGGGCGAGAAGGTGCTGCCGGAGATCGCCGCCAAGGGGATTGCCGAGCTCTGGGTGAACCCGGGCGCCGAGAGCGACTCGCTGCTGGCGCGGGCAAGGGCTCTCGGGCTCGACACCCGCCTGCAGTGCAGCATCCTGGCCGTCGACGAGTCGCCCGCGGTCTACTGACGGAACGGGGGAGGGTGCAACGGCGCCGCCGGGGTTGACAGCTTCCGGCCAGCTTTCTATGCTACTCCTCAGCACGGCGTCGAACGCATCCTCCAAGCCGACCGTTGCATCTCGACGCGTGAGCATTCAGACGGCCCGGTGTTTCAGCAATCTGCCATGAGAGCGTTGCGTCCGGTCGCGCCGGACGGGACGAGCCCGAGTCGGGACGCGACGAGAACGGATACCGGAAACCTGTGACCCTGCTCCGGGACGCGTCCCGGAGAACCGCCCCTCCCATCCTCAACCTGGCCGTCACGGCCCGACGTCAACCCGTAACCGAGAGTTCTAGCCAAGACATGCCGACCAACAACAAACGCTCATCCTCGCGCCCCCCCCAGGGCGCCGCCGCCACGGAAGCAGCGCCCGCCGAGGCGTCCCGGCCCACCCGCCGCGGCAAGGACACGCTCAACATCGGCGAGCTGAAGGAAATGAGCATCGGTGCGCTCACCCAGGTGGCGAAGGACCTGAACGTCGCCGGCGCGACCGGCATGCGCAAGCAGGAGCTGATCTTCCAGATCCTCAAGGCGCAGACCGAGCAGAGCGGATTCATCTTCTCGGAAGGCGTGCTCGAGGTCCTGCCCGACGGTTTCGGCTTCCTGCGCGCGCCCGACTACAACTATCTGCCGGGCCCCGACGACATCTACGTGTCGCCGTCGCAGATCCGCAAGTTCGACCTGCAGACGGGCGACA
>WTGR01000644.1 GCA_011523485.1 Acidobacteriota bacterium | reverse complement strand
GTCGTGGGGCGTGCCGATTCCGGCCCTCTACTGCACGTCGTGCGGCGAGGCGATGCTGACGACGGCGCTGACCGGGCAGGCGGCCGCGATCTTCGAGAAGCACGGCGCCGACGCCTGGTACGAGCGGGATCTCGACGAGTTCCTGCCGCCGGACTTCGCCTGCCCGTCGTGCGCGAGCCGGAACTTCGAGCGCGAGCGCGACATTCTCGACGTCTGGTTCGACTCGGGTTCGAGCCACGAGGCCGTGCTCGGCCGGAGGCCGGATCTGGAGTGGCCCGCCACCCTCTACCTGGAGGGCTCGGACCAGCACCGGGGCTGGTTCCACAGCTCGCTGCTCGTCGGGCTCGGCACGCGCGGCGCGGCGCCCTTCCGGGAGGTCCTGACCCACGGCTTCGTCGTCGACGCGGCAGGACGCAAGATGTCGAAGTCGGTCGGCAACATCATCGACCCCAAGACGATCATCAAGCGCTACGGCGCGGAGATCCTCCGACTCTGGGTGGCGATGGTCGACTACCGCGAGGAGGTGCGTCTCGGAGACGAGATCCTGGCGCGCGTGGTCGAGGCGTACCGCAAGATCCGGAACACGTTGCGGATTCTGGTGGCCAACCTGTTCGACTTCGACCCGGTCGCCGACCGCGTGCCGGTCGCCGACCTCGAAGAGGTGGACCGTTACGCCCTGGCGCGCTACGGGGAGATCGCCGGCACCGTCCTCGCCGCCTACGAGCGCTACGAGTTCCAGCCGATCGCGCACGCCGTGAACCATTTCCTAACCGTCGACCTGAGCGCGTTCTACGTCGACATCTCCAAGGATCGGCTCTACACGTTCGCGCGGCGGTCGAAGGCGCGGCGGTCGGCGCAGACGGCGATCTACACGATGACCGACGGGCTCGCGCGACTGCTCGCTCCCATCCTGCCGGTGACCACCGACGACCTCTGGCGTTTTCTGCCGGGCGCGCGCGAGGACAGCGTGCACCTGGCGGATCTGCCGGCGGACTGCGAAGCGCTGGTGGACCGCGACCTGCTCGCCCGCTGGCAACGGCTGCTGGCCCTGCGCGACGCCGTCAACGTCGAGCTCGAGCGGCTCCGCCAGCAGAAAACGGTCGGCACTTCGCTGGAGGCCGGCGTCTCGGTGCGCGCGAACGGATCGACGGCCGAGCTCGCCGAACGGTACGCCGCCGACCTGGCTACCCTGTTCATCACGTCCGACGTCTCGGTTGCGTCGGCTCCGGATCTGCCGCTCGACGCGGACGCGGCAACCGCCGCCGGCGCCCGGTTCACCGAGCCGGGGGGCGCGGCAATCATCGAGGCGCAGCGCGCCGGAGGCGTCAGGTGCGACCGCTGCTGGCGCTACGTGCCGTCGGTGAGCCACGGCGACCCGGCCGGCCTGTGCACCCGCTGCGTCGATGCGTTGTCGGAGGCCATGGAAAGTGTCGGCTGAACCGCCGCCCGCCGACCCGTCGACTGCCGATCGGCGCCCGCCCTCCGAGGCGGGGACGCCTGCGCCGGCCTTCCCGTCGCGCAGGCTGATGCTGAGCATCGTCGTCGGGATCGTGCTTCTCGATCAGGTCTCGAAGGCCATGGTGCACGCCTGGCTGCCGTTGTACTCGAGCGTGACCATCATCCCCGGCCTGCTCGACTTCAGCTACGTCCGCAACACGGGCGCCGCCTTCGGACTGCTCAACACCGTCGACATCCCGTTCAAGCGGGCATTGATGACCGCGATCGGCCTCTTCGCCCTGATCGCCATCACGCTGTACGCGAGCCGTCTTCCGCCGGGTCAGCCGCTGGCCCGACTAGGACTGGCCGCGATCATCGGCGGCGCGATCGGCAACCTCATCGACCGCATCGCGTCGGGCTACGTCGTCGACTTCGTGGACGTCTATTGGGGAAGCTGGCACTTCTGGGCCTTCAACGTCGCCGACGCCGCGATCACGGTGGGGGCCTGCTGCCTGATCCTCGACATGGTCTTCCTGAACGCCCATGTATCCGAAACTGCTTGAGCTCGGTCCGATCAGCATCTACTCGTACGGCCTGCTGCTGGTGTCGGCGTACCTGATCGGGCTGCAGGTGGCGGTGGTCCGCGGCCGGGCGCGCGGACTCGACGGACAGCGGGTCATGGACCTCGGGATCGCGATCATCGTCAGCGCCCTGGTCGGCGCCAAGCTGCTGCTGTTCGTGGTGGAGTTCGACCACTTCACGCGCAATCCGGCGGAGCTGTGGACCCTGGTCCGTTCCGGCGGCGTCTTCTACGGGGGCATGCTGCTCGCGGTGGCGGTGGCGTTCTGGTACATGCGGCGGCACGCCCTGCCCCTGTGGGCCACGTGCGACGCGTTCGCCCCCGGCATCGCGGCCGGTCAGGCGGTGGGCCGCCTCGGCTGTCTCCTCGCGGGCTGCTGCTACGGCCACCCGACGGACCTGCCCTGGGGCATCACGTTCACCGACCCGTTGGCGGCGGCCAACGTCGGCACGCCGCTCGACGTCAGCCTGCACCCGACGCAGCTCTACGAATCGGTCGCCGCCGTCGTCATCCTCGGCGTCCTGCTCGCCTTCGAGCGCCGGGGGCGTCCGTTCCCGGGCCGCACCTTCTGGGCCTATCTGCTGCTCTATCCCGCGGTGCGCTTCGTGATCGAGTTCTACCGCGGCGACCCGCGCGGCACGGTCCTCGACACGCTCTCGACCTCGCAGTTCGTCTCGGTGCTGCTGGTTCCGCTGAGCATCGTGATGCTCGTGCTGCTGGCGCGCGCCGGCGGATCGAGTCCGGGACCCGCGCCGGCACGGACCGGCGCCTGACCACCGGCGGGCGCGGCGCACAAGTCATGGCCACCCGCGACAGCGGCGAGCCGCCACCGTCCGAGCACGTCGATCTCCAAGTGCCGGCCGACGGCGCCGGCCGGCGTCTGGACCGGTTTCTCGCAAGCCGACTCGGCGACCGAACCCGGTCCCAGATCCAGCGGCTGATCCGGGAGGGTCGGGTCGAGCTCGACCGCACCGCGGCCCGCCCGGCCACCGCCGTCCGCGCCGGCGACGTGGTGCGAGTGGACATCCCGGCGCCGGTTCCGGCCGCGCCGCGCCCCGAGGCGCTGCCCCTCGACGTGGTCCACGACGACGCCGATCTCGTCGTCGTCAACAAGCCGGCGGGCATGGTCGTGCATCCGGCCGCCGGTCACGCGGACGGCACCCTCGTCAATGCGCTCCTGCACCACGTGCGGGACCTGAGCGGCATCGGCGGCGAGCTGCGGCCCGGCATCGTGCACCGCCTCGACCGCGGCACTTCCGGTCTGATCGTGGTGGCCAAGCACGACGCGGCGCACGCCGAGCTCGCGCGCCAGTTCGCGGACCGCGAGGTGGAGAAGGAGTACGTCGCTCTCGTCTGGGGCCTGGTGCAGCAGGGACGCCGCATCGATCTGCCGATCGGCCGCGACCCGGTCGACAGGAAGCGCATCTCGACCCGCTCGCGGCGGGCGCGCGAGGCGGTCACCCGGGTGGTCCAGGCCGAGCGGCTCGACGGCGTCACGCTGGTCCGGGTGGCGATCGCCACCGGCCGCACCCACCAGATTCGCGTGCACCTGAGCGCCATCGGGCACTCCGTGGTCGGCGACTCCGTGTACGGCGGCCGGCGGCGGCACCCGCCGCCCCACCTGCGGGTGGTCCAGCGACTGCACCGTCCTTTTCTGCACGCCGCGCGTTTGGCGTTCATGCATCCGCGCGACGGCCGGCGCCTGGTGGTCTCGTGCGCGCTGCCGGACGATCTTCAGGACCTCGCGGACGCCATTCGGACCGTGGCCCGCAGACGGGCCGCCGGACGGCATCACCTTGCGGCACTGCCGTCGGAACCGGAGGAACACGCGTGAAGGAACGCTCCGCCATAACTCTCGACAGCCGTGCCGTCCACCAGGGGCGGGCGTTCACAACCCACCAGGACCGCGTCCGGCTGCCGAACGGCCGCGAGGCGACGATGGACGTCGTCAGGCACCCGGCGTCGGTGATTCTCGTGCCGCTGCCCGACCCGGGGCGGGTAATCCTGGTCCGCCAGTACCGCTACGCCGTCGACCGCTGG
>WTGR01000112.1 GCA_011523485.1 Acidobacteriota bacterium | reverse complement strand
CTGCTGGGGGGCACGCTGACGCAGCTCGCTGCTTCGCTCGGAACGCCGTTCGCTTTCGACGCGCCGCCGGGATTCGTGCTCCTGCTGGACGACGTCGACGAGAGGCCGTACCGGATCGACAGAATGCTGGTGCAGCTCCGGCAGGCCGGCGTTCTCGCTCGCGCCGGCGCGGTCGTCTGCGCGGAGTTCCCCGGATGCGATGAGCCGGCGTCGGGTCCGACGATTCGGTCGGTGCTTGCCGAACTGCTCGCCGACGTTCCGGGTCCGGTACTGTTCGGCCTTCCGACGGGGCACGCCGCCGGACCACTTCTCACCGTACCGCTCGGCGTCGACGTGACCGTGGAAGCCACGACCGGCGGGCGTCTGATCATCGAGGAGGCGGCGGTCGGGTGACCAGCGTCTACTTCATCGGCATCTGCGGGACCGCGATGGCGACCCTGGCCGCCATGCTGAAACGGCAGGGGATGCAGGTGCGGGGATCGGACGCCGACGCCTATCCGCCCATGGATCGCTTCCTCGCCGCGGAAGGCATCACGCCGTGGCTGGGCTACGACGCAGACCATCTGACCGACGACATCGACGTGGTGGTGATCGGCAATGCGGTGTCGCGCGGCAATCCGGAAGTCGAGGCGGTCCTCGCGCGGCGGATGCGCTACGTGTCGTTGCCGGAGATGGTGCGCGAGCGGTTCCTCTGGAAGTCTCGGCCGATCGTCGTGGCGGGCACTCACGGGAAGACCACGACGACTTCGATGACGGCGTGGGCCCTGGTCGCGTCCGGCGCCGATCCCGGCTTCCTGGTCGGGGGGATTCCGCGCAACTTCGGAGCGAGCTACCGGCTCGGGGCGGGCGACCTGTTCGTGATCGAGGGAGACGAGTACGACAGCGCGTTCTTCGACAAGACGGCGAAGTTTCTCAAATACCTGCCGTTCGTGGCCGTCGTCGGCAACCTGGAGTTCGATCATGCGGATATCTACCCGGATCTGGAGGCGCTGCGTCTCGCGTTCCGCCGTTTCCTGGCGCTCGTGCCGTCGAACGGCCGCGTGCTGCTCGGCTGCGACGACGCGGGGGCGCGGGAGTTGCGCGACGCCGCGCACTGTCGTGTAGAGACGTTCGGACTCGATGCCGGCGCCGATTGGCGGGCCGTCGGCGTGGAGCATGCCGCGGACCGGACCCGGTTCGACGTGGTGTTTCGGGGCGAGGTGGCGGCTCGTGTGGATCTGCCGCTGATCGGGGCTTTCAACGTGCGCAACGCGCTGGCGGCGGTGGCCGCCGGAGCGGCCGTGGGCGTGAGTCCGGACGCGTCGGCATCGGCCCTCCGGGGTTTCACCGGCGTGCGCCGGCGCCTGGAGCTGCGCGGCGTGGGGAAGGGTGTCGCCGTCTACGACGACTTCGCGCATCATCCGAGCGCGGTGCGCGAAACGGTGGCCGCCGTGCGTGCCGCGATGGCCGGCGGACGGGTCTGGGCGGTATTCGAGCCGCGTTCGGCGACGTCGTGCCGGCGTGTCTTTCAGGCCGCCTACGCGGAGGCGCTCGCCGCGGCCGACGAGGTGATCGTGGCGCCCGTCTTTCGGTCGGCGCTGCCCCCGGAGGAACGGCTGTCGGAAGCGCGGCTCGTCGCGGATCTGGTGGCGGCCGGCACGCGGGCAAGGCATCTGCCGACGATCGACGCGATCGGTGACGCGATCGTCGGCGAGGTGCGGGCAGGGGATCGGGTCGTGCTGATGTCCAACGGCGACTTCGGGGGACTGCGGGAAACGCTGTGCCGGCGTCTCGGGGAGCCGGCGGCGCCGGCGGACGCGTAATGGCCGGCGTCGCGCCGCGGGCGTGGGAGCTGTCGCGGGACGGGGACTCCGCCCTGTTGCTGGCGTTTCCGGCCCGCCTCCATCCGGGCGTCAATGCGCGCTGCGTCCGGGTCGCCGAGAGACTGCGCGGGCAGCGAATCCGCGGCGTGCGTGACGTGGTCGAGGCCTTCGCGACGGTCACGGTGCACTTCGATCCCGTGCTGGGGGACGTCGACGAGATTTCCGCCGTGCTGCGCCGTCTTGCCGCGGAGGCCGCCGCGCCGGCGGATCGCGGGGCTGGCCGCGCGCGTCGCGAGGTCCGGCTGCCGGTGTGCTACGGCGGCGCACACGGACCCGATCTGGCCGAGGTCGCCCGGTTTGCGCGCTGTAGCGAGGCGGAGGTCGTCGAACGCCATCGCAGCGTCTCCTATCGTGTCTACATGCTCGGGTTCCAACCGGGATTCGCGTACATGGGCGCAGTGGATCCACGGATCGCGGCGCCGCGGCGCACCGTGCCGCGGGTTCATGTGCCGGCCGGCTCCGTCGGTATCGCGGCGCGCCAGACGGGCGTGTATCCCGTCGTGTCCCCGGGCGGCTGGCAGTTGATCGGTCGGACCCCCGTTCGCCTCTTCGACATGGCGCGTTCGGATCCGTTTCTGCTCTCGGCCGGCGACGTCGTGCGCTTCGATCCGATAGACGAGGCGTCGTACGCCCGGGTGGAGACCGGACGTTCGTGACCAGCGCGCAGCCGGGACTGGTGATCGAGGACGCCGGCCTCCTGACCACCGTGCAGGACACCGGACGCTGGGGATACCAGCACTACGGCGTTTCGGTGTCGGGCGCGATGGACATGGCGGCTCACCGCCGTGCGAACCGGCTGATTGGAAACCCGCCGGAAGCGGCAACGCTGGAGATCACGCTGGTCGGCCCGGCGCTCCGCTTCGAGACGGCGATGCGTGTCGCCGTCGCGGGGGCGGCGTTCGAGCTGACGCTCGATGCGAGCGAAGTGTCCGCGGATACCGTTCTCCATGCCCACCCCGGCCAGAGGCTGGCGTTCGGAAGGCGGATGGCCGGGGCGCGGGCGTATCTCGCGGCGGCGGGAGGGTTCAGCGTTGTTCCCGTGCTCGGCAGCCGGTCCACGCACCTGCGCAGCGGCATGGGCGGCCTGGAGGGACGGGCGCTCAGGGCGGGGGACCGGTTGACCGTCGGTCCCCCGCTCGGCGTGCCGCGGAGGGAGCCGGCGGCGGCCAGATGGCGGCGGCGCCTGCCGTTGGGCGGCGCGCGCGTGCGCGTGCTGCCGGGTCCGCATGCGGGCCTGTTCGAACCGGTCGTGCTCCGGCGGCTGGAGACCGCACGGTACACGATTCGACCGGAGTCGGATCGGATGGGGTATCGTCTGGACGGCCAGCCGATTCCGGGACCCGACGGGCTGAGTCTTCTGTCCCTGGGGCTGCCTGTCGGCGCCGTGCAGATCCTGCCGTCCGGAGGTATCGTCGTCGCCATGGCGGATCGCCAGACGGCGGGAGGGTATCCACGGGTGGCGACCGTCGCAACGGCCGACATTTGCTTGCTGGGACAACTGGCTCCCGGCGATTGGATCGAGTTCGAGCGATGCGATCAGCGAACCGCCCGGGAGGCGCTGGCGGAGGTCGGGTTGGCGTGACCGCGCCTGGCGCCGCGCCACCGGCGGAAGCGGACCGCAACGGTCCGTCGTGGAACGGGAAGCGGCGGCTTCTCGACAGGGACCTTCGGGCCCTGCTTGGCGAATCGCTCGACCCGCGGCGGATTCTCTGTGATGAGCCGCTCGCGCCATTGACGACCCTGCGCGTAGGGGGGTGCGCGGATTGGTTCCTCGATTGCCGCTCCGCGCCGGAGGTCGCGGCAGCGGTGCGGGCGGCCCGTGCGCTCGGCCTGCCGGTGACGTTGCTGGGGGGCGGCTCGAACGTACTGGTCGGCGACGCCGGGGTGCGCGGGCTGGTCGCGCGTTTCCGGCGCGGCGAAATCGTCGAGTCGTCACCCGGGCTGGTGCGGGCGGCGGCGGGAGTCACCATCAACGGGTTGGTCCGTTGGACGGTCAATCGCGGCTACGCCGGCCTGGAGACCTGGGCCGGAACGCCCGGCACGGTCGGCGGCGCGGTTTGCGGGAACGCGCACTTCCGCGGCCGGCTCATCGGCGAGCGCGTGGCGGCGGCGGTGCTGTTGCGGCCCGATGGCGGGATGCATCGCGTCGCGCGCGACCGGATGGGGTTCGGGTACGACCGCAGCCGGGTGCAGGAGACGG
>WTGR01000884.1 GCA_011523485.1 Acidobacteriota bacterium | reverse complement strand
GACCATCCATTGTCGCGCTGGGCACGGAAACTGCAACTCGCGATGGCTTCACTGCTCGCGATCATGGGTTGCGGGGGCGACAACGAGCCGAATCCCGTGGGACCAAGTCCTGTGGTGGTCGACAGCAGTTCGGCACCGGGGGCCGTATCGAGCGGTGACGGCGACGGAGATGGCGACGGGGATGGCGACGGGGATGGCGACGGCGACGGGGATGGCGACGGAGATGGCGACGGGGATGGCGACGGCGACGGCGACGGGGATGGCGACGGCGACGGTGATGGTGATGGCGACGGCGACGGGGATGGCGACGGCGACGGGGATGGCGACGGCGACGGTGATGGCGATGGCGATGGCGACGGTGACGGCGATGGCGACGGGGATGGTGATGGCGACGGTGATGGCGACGATGAGAGAGATGACGACGGCGATGGTGACGGGGACGGGATGGCTGACGCAACAGCCTGAAGAGGAGACTCTCTGGACTGCGCTGCGGGGTGCGGATGTTGCCGGGGCGCGAGCAGAGGCGGTCTCCGCTGTTTCGGGTAAACGGGGGGGCTTGCGTCGCGGAGAGGATCTGGGGGAGCCATCGTGATGCGTGTGCACGCTTGCTTGTTTGTGGCCGGTGCGTTCGCAACCACGCTCGGATGCAATGGGGACGGCGGCTCGACCACGCCGGTGGGCCCTACCAGCGAGCCTGTCGTTCCGACGTCAGCCAACCGGGGGCCGCAGACGTCCGACGCGATTCCCGATCAGACGATCTTCGTGGGAGACGAGACACGGCTCGACATGCAAGGCTATTTCACGGATCCGGATGGCGATCCGTTGACCTACGAGGCGACCTCCGGCAACACCCACGTCGCGGAGGTGAGCGTCGCCGAGAACGTTGTCATCCTCATGGCCATGAATCCCGGAAGAGCGGACGTCAGCGTCACCGCGACCGATCCCGGCGGCCTGACCGCGACGCAGACTTTCAGCGCAACCGGAGAGCAGCCGCCCAATCGCGCACCGCGGACTTCCACCCCGCTTCTCGACCAGACGCTGAGGCTCGACGAGTACGAGAGCACCAGTATCGACTTGAACGCCCACTTCACCGATCCGGACGGCGACCCGCTGACCTACGAGGCGACCTCCAGCAACGCCCACGTCGCGACCGCCAGTGCGTCGAGCAACACCCTCAAGCTCGTGGCGAGACACCTGGGAAGAGCGAACATCCGTGTCACCGCGAGCGATTCCGACGGGCTGACCGCAAGGCAGCGCTTTTCGTTGACCGTCGAACAGGGAGAACCCCGGGCGGAGCTGGAGATCACGAAGTGCCAGGCCGATGGAACGGGGGTCGTGAACGTTACGGTAGAGGGTACCGTACGGGCGGTCACCAGGTTGTCCTCGGTGCGCATCACGGCATATGTCGATACCCACCGGCTGGGGGAGCAGGCCTTGGGCGACATTCGGGCCGGTGAGACCCGCGGTTTTCTGGTTCGGGGTTCTGCGCCGGTCAGTGCCGCGTCGCAGTGCAACGTGGAGTTCACGGCCAGTGGGCGCGAGATGGCAGCGGCCGCGTTCATGTCGTTTCGCTGACAAGGCAGGAGGCCAGGGCGATGGCAACGTCCACGAGGATGACGAACGACGGCATCACGATGCCGCTTCCCGCGACGCATGACGCGGCTCCGCGCTTTACCAGGATTGCGACGGGCATCGACGTCGCGCCGCTCTTGTCGGAGTTGGCCGTGGCGCCCGAGGCCTGGCTCGCGGATACCAGCCGTCAACGCAAGGTTCGTTGTCAGCGCGACACGCAGAACATATTCCTTCGTGTTGCGAAGAAGCCCCTGCCTCCCGGCGCAAGAAACGCCAACGACGTTCACGAGAGCCGCACCACCAGGTCCGCCGCCAGGTTTCCGAGAGCGCTGGCGTTCTGCGAAGGAATAGCCGCTCTCCAGGAAGGCGAACTCGGGCGCGCCACGCTGGTCGCTCTGCAACCGCGCGGATGGGTCCGGCCACACATCGACGCCGGCGCATACTATCGCATACGCGATCGTTTCCACGTTGTCCTGAGGAGTCGCGAGGGCAGTCCGTTGACTTCCGGAGGCGAAACAGTGGTGATGCGTGAAGGCGAACTGTGGGCGTTCGACAACAAGGCGGAGCACGATGCGCGAAATCCGACCGACGAGCCGCGAATCCACTTGATCTTCGACGTGCTGCCGGCGCCCGGGCGCGGCTACTACGTACTGCCGCCGGTTGGCTGACATGGGTTCTCCCGCAGCAACTTCACCGCGGCCGCGAGAGCGTGCCCGGCCGAGTCGACCCGTATTGCGTTGTCGTAGGCCTCGGTGCGGAGCGCACCCATGACGCGGTTCCTCTTCGAAATGTAGAAAGTGTCGTGCGGTCCGCGAAACTGCAACTGGCGCAGAGACCGCAATCCGCGCGCGATTGCGCGTTCGTAGGCGGCTACTCGCGTTGCATCGCCCAGCGTGCGCGCCAGCCGCAGGGCGTCGGCGAGCCCCTCCAGGTACGCGCCGGTGGATGCCGCGTGCGGAGGACCGAACTCCGGCCGTCGCGGATCGTAGAAGCGGCCCCGCAGGTCCGATGACAGACCGTCCCATTGCTGCATCGGCAGCAGCCAGTCGTTGATCTCGAACACGAAATCGGCGAACTCGCGCCTCCCTGTCTGCGCGAACAGGGAGGCGCAGGCCTGCGTATGCCACGGCACGAAGGCGGGATTCCGCGCGCGATAGTGCCGCTCGCGGCACCGCTCGAAGGCTGCCCCGCAGCGTTCCACCGATGGTGCGTGCTCGACTCCCCGGCGGGCCGCTTCGGCCCAGAACAGCAGCGCCTCTCCGGAATAGAAGTTCCAGTTCTGGCCGTCCCGCTCCGGCGGAAAGAAGAACGTGCGGAAACCGAGTGCCTCGTCCGCGAGCGAGTCGATGCCCGCCATCAGCATGCGCAGCTCGGTCGCCAGCTCGCCGGATGCTGGGCTCTCCAGGATGCACAGGGCCGCGAGCGCCGCCGCGCCGAGCTTCGCACCCGTACGTTCCACGATGGCGCCGCGACCACCGCCGATGTGCCGAAAATAGCGGGCCAGGTTGAAGCGCAGGTTGCGCCGCGCCGCTTCACGCAGTTCGGCGCTGCTCCGAAGCTCCCCGAGCCGGCCAAGCGCCAGCGTCGCCAGAAACCGGCGAATCGCGTTGTCGGCCCGCGACTCCATGCCGCGGCTCGGCCAGTACTTGTAGGGCAATCCGCCCTCGGCGGACAGGTTGCGCAGCATCCACCCACCGATGCCGTCGGCCAGAGCCGCGGCACGGTGTTCGTGAGCTGCCGGAATCGGGGCGATCAGCGTCGAGCCCCGGCACAGCTCGGTCGCCCCTGTCTTGCCGTCGCCCGGGATCAGGTACTGGCGCGCGGAGAAGGCGCGCAACCTGCCGTTCGCGGCAAGGTCGTCGATGCCGGCGTTCTTTCCTTCCAGAAACCTCTCGATCGCGCGCCCGAACGGGAGGTTCGCGGCGATCGTGCGAGTCGGAGCCAGACGGAGACACTCGCCGCGATGAGACACTTCCAGGCCGACGACACCGCGAGCTCGGTTCGAGAAGACGCGGGATGGTCGGTTTGGCGGCACGGAACGAAAATCCGTCGCGACACACACCTCGACCACGTCTCCCGGGTGGGTGCCGACGCGCTTCGGCAGCTCGTTCAGGGGAAGCTCGGCGATCCATCCATCGTGTTGCGCAACACCGTTGCGCCGGACGCAGAACCAGACGGGATCGCACGGCGGCGGGTCGCAGGGCATCTGCTAGAACTTCAGGGTGATGGCCGCGTTCACCGTCCGGCCCATGAGCCGGATGTCGTTCTCGATGATCTCGTCCTCGACGACCTCGAACTCCTTGTACCAGACGTTCGTGCGGTCGTACAGGTTGAACAGCGTGAGGCTGAAGACGCCGCGCATGGCGTTCTGGACGAAGAACTCGCGGTTGAGCGCCACGTCCAGGCGGTGGTAGGCCGGCAGTCGGCCGCCGTTCTTCGGTCCCGCGACAACGCGATCGATGGTTCCGCCGAACGGCCGATCCACCGTTTCGAGGCCGATCGGTT
>WTGR01000146.1 GCA_011523485.1 Acidobacteriota bacterium | reverse complement strand
GGAATCGAGGACTGCGCCACGCGGCAAGTCCCCAGGAGTTTCGCAAGCGGCTCAGGAACCAACAATTCTTCGCGTTTGGTTGTTCGGGTTCCGATTCACCGACGCCATTGAGATTTAGGGCGGTTGGAGAACGGGCGCGGCGGCGGGCGGCGTGGAGGCCGTCCGCGGGTACCGTATGGCAGCCGCGCAGGGACTCATAGCGGCCTGTTCACGCACGTCGCTTCCGCGGCGCTGCTCGCGGTGATCTGGCTGTTCCTCCTCCAGGGCGAGGAGTCGTCCTCCTTCGGGCTCGCGACGTTCCTGATCGCCTTCTCCGCCTTCGGCCAGCTCGTCGGGGGGGTGACGGGGCTGATCGGGGCGGCGACGACGCTGATCGCCTTGGTTCCCCTCATCGAACGCGAGAAGCCGGTGCTCGAGGCCGGGCCGGAGACGACGGATAGAGCGCACCGACCGCGGAGATCTGACTGGACCCGGATGCACCGCGACGGGCCGGATAGGTAACCTCGACCACGAGGTCGAGGACAGCCAACAGATGTGCTTCGAGCAGGGCAAGCCGTGCGTCTACGAGCCTGAGGATCGGCCCGAAATCATCGTGACCGAATGGCCCAACGGGACTACGGACCCTCACGACCGCGATTGACCAGGACGGCTCGCATCCGCTCCAGGATGTGCGCGTCGCAGCCGATCTCCTCTGAAGCGAAAATCAGCCGGCCGTTCGGTTCGTGCCTCCCAGACGCCTGCTTCTATTGGCCGGACGCTTAGCGCCGTTCAGTCTGTCGCTGGGAGGAAGCTGAGGCTGACCATCGTCATCGGGGCCAACGAAGCGGCGACGGACGGCGACGGTAGAGACTCGGGCCGAGGGGAGCGACGCCGAGGCGAACGCCGAGGAAGAGAGTCTCGCCCAGCGAAACGACGATACCGGGATGAGCAGAATCTACCGGAACCCGAACCACGCGCCCTGCCGCCTGGCGCCTCTTGAGGCGTTCAGCGACGAGCTCGCCGAAGACGGCTTGTCCGCGCGGGTGCAGCCGCAGCGTCGACCGAAGTGCGGGCGCGAATCAACGACGGTGAGCGCAGTGTTCGCGTCGAGGTGCTGCCGGTACCGCGCGCCGCCGACGGCGGCCGAGCTCTACGACGCGATGCGGCGCAGCCGTCCGACCGACCGAGACCGCACGGTACTGACGGCGTGGGTGCTCGAAGCCACCGAGCGGGACTGGTTCCTCGCCTGGACCGAGCAAGTCTATAGTTGGCGGATGCTGGCGCGCGCGATCGCCATCAGCGGCTACCCGTGCTGGGAACGCATCCGACACCTGAACATGTTGGCACGCGACCCGGCACTGGTCCCGCGCGATGTACTGCCGGTCCACTGAAACCGGGAAGATGCAAGAGGTCGGGGCACTGAACAGTGCAAGACGCTGGAACCGCGACGGAGCGTGCGGATCAACCCCTACGCCGCGGCTGCCGTCCGGGTCCGGCAGCGTCAATGGACTCCGGCAGCACCGCCGGCTCGCAGCCAGCCGGCGGAGCCCGGCAGATAGCAGGAGGACGAACGATGGACAAAGAGCTGAAAGCGTTGATCGAGTCTCGCGAATTCGACGAATACGACAAGGAGCTGCAGGCCCGCGGGTTCAATCCGTTCGACGTTCTGCAGGTCGCGGATATGGAAATCCGCCACAGCAACGTGCTTGCGTGGCTGCTCCAGCCGGACGGGACACACGGAATCGGCGGCCGGTTCCTGCGCGCGCTCGTCGAGCACTTGGCGCGTCGACACGATGCGCCGTACCTCCGGAGCCTGAGCGGTTTCGACAACAAGGACAACGTCGAGATCAAGAGGGAGGATCATCACGACGGCTGGTACGCCGACATCACCGTCGGTTTCAAGGCGGAAGAAGTGCTGCTCATCATCGAGAACAAGGTCGTGGGGTGGTACCCCGAGGCCGAAGAGCAGGCCAGCGCCTATCAGGAGGCACTACGCCAGAAGTACAAGAACCGGTACGCCCAGTTTCCCGGCGTCCTGCTCACCACTTCAAGCGCGCCGGAAGGAAGGCAGGCCGAGCGCGGCACGGGCGACATCATTCCCCTGAGTTGGGACGACGTGCATGGGATCATCCGGTCCCTGCTGGACGACCCCGAGAACTTCGCGGACGGCCACGCCCGAGCCTTCGTGGAGCGATACCTCGACGTCATCAAGGAGAAGCTGATGACCGCCGGAGACGATCTCGCGGAACGACTCCGGCACGATCATCCAGGGATCCTCGAGAAACTGCAGAAAAAGCCCGCCCTGTTGAACCAAGTGGACGAACCTCACAGGACCACCATCGAACGATGGATGGAGTACTTCCAACCGAGGTGGACCGAACTGAGAGAAATGGTGGAACAGCGCTTGCAGCGCAAGGGCGGCGGCCGAATCAGGAAAACGGGAGGACGCGGCGGCTGGGTGGGCGGATGGCTGTACTGGCGGGAGACGCCGTCCGTCAGGAGCCTGGGCATCGACGACTGCGCGTGTTGGCTGTTCAGCTTCGAACCCCGCAAGGTGACCGTCGAACTCGGCACACCGCTGGAACGGGACCCGAAGAACCCGAGAATGCAGGAGATCTGGAGATTCCTGGAGGACACACCGATCGATTCGGGCAGACCGGACCGATATCCCATGAAGGTGAAGCACCGCGTCATCTATCGACACAGGCTGCTGAACGACCCGGAACATTCCAGGCCGTTCGAAGAATCGGTGAAGGTGCTTCGCGACAGCATGGACGAGTTCTTCGGTCGGGGCGGAGACTACGAGAGGATAGAGCGCTACCTCAAGTGCCTCGCGTTCGATCCGCGGGGGCCAGAGGAGCTCGCGGACGGCGAGACCGCACCCTGACGATCTCTTCGCAGCGGACCACCCCACGTTGGGCATGCCGTAACGAAACCTCGCAAGGCGCCGGAACGGGTTGGGGCTTCCAAGGTGGCGGCGAAGACGCCGATCCTACGAACACGATATCGAAACCTCCTGCAGCCCGCGGTGGTCGAGGGCGTCCCGGTCGAGATGGTGCCGACCACAGCCCGCGAGCACATCACGGGATTCGCTGCGCTGAACATCCCGCACCGCTGGCGTCTGGGCGGCGACTGGCACGAGGCGTGGTTCGATGTCGAACCGACCCGGGTCTCGCCCTCGCACATCACCGACGAGAGGCGCTTCGGGCGTCTCCTCGACCGGCTCGGACAAGGGGGGCTGCGGGACGCACGACCGGGGTTGGCGCTGTTGGACCACCCGGCCCGGAACTGGCCCGAGAAGGTCTGGGCGGCGACGCACGAACGCGCAGTCATAGAGATGGCCTGGGCGCGGCTTGAGAGGATGGCGGGCAAGGGCATGCCCGCCGGACTACCGCCAATCGACCGCCACGACTTCTACCGGATCCTGCCGCACCCGGACCAGTGGGTACGGGTCCGATGGTGGGCATGGCGCCTGCGGGAGGGTGCTGACGCCGACGGAGCTGGAAGTGTGGGACCAGCGGCAGAAAGAGTGGTGGCCATGAGACTGCCCGGCGACACCGTTCACGGCCGCTGAAACAGCCGAATCGTCGCGGACGAGGTCGGGGCTTCCGAGTTCACCTCCCGCAGAACGGCCAGCTTGTCCTGCGGCCACGGGCCTCACGACACAGCACCAGAGGTGCCGCCGCGCCTCACAGACTCGGCGCGGGACGAGCGGACGGACCACGAGCAGAGAGACGGACAGGCGGACAATGGGATCTGATGCTGACCACGCCGCCCGTCCGGTCGGCCGGGTGAACGCAAGTGCGCTGACGCGCGATTCGCCCACGATCAAGACCCTGCGGGTCAGGCACACCAGGACCCCGCGCGACTCGCGCGCGGGTGAAGCACGCAGCGATGCTGCAAGCAGCATCCGACCTGCCGCTCTTGTCGCTCATCGTTGTGCGAACCGGTTGATCTGGCGTGCCGCCGGGCCGCGAGTCAGCCCGACGCGGTGCAGCGCTCGCGCGAGTTCGCGCCAGCTGTACGCGCCTTCGAGTCGCGCGTGGACCAGCTCGACGATGTGCGCCTCGTGGTACCACGTCAGCAGGATCGCCGTCTCGCGGTCGGATC
>WTGR01000186.1 GCA_011523485.1 Acidobacteriota bacterium | reverse complement strand
AAGCCCAGTCGACGGCACTTCAGAAATGATCACTTGTTCGAGCTCGCCAACACCGACTGCCGAGCGTCGTGTGCTGCGGGAACCGTGCCCGCCGACCGCACCGGCGGAACACCGCAGCCCGCGAGATCGTCTCCGTGTGTGCGCACAGGCAGCTTGCACGACATAATCGCAGGCTCACGACCCGCCCGGCACGATGGCGGAAACGATACCGTCGATGAACCACAAAAACAGCGAGGGATGAACCGATGCACCTCTCGGACGTGAGCTTCCTGGCGGTGGGCCTGGCCACGGTTCTCACCTTCGGCCTCGGCGCCCTGTGGTACTCCCCCTTTCTGTTTGCGAAGGCGTGGATGGCCGGACAGGGCTACACGGAGGCGGACATCAAGGCCATGCAGGCCAGCATGGGCCCGAACTACGCCATCTCGTTCGTCTGCTGGTTCGTGATGGCCACCATGCTGGCGATGATCGCCTCGCACTTCGGGGACAGCCCCGGCACGATCTTCGGCGTCGGCCTGCACCTGTGGCTCGGGTTCTCGGCCACCGTGGGGTTGACCGGCAACCGCTTCTCGAACAAGCCGCTGAGCGTCTGGCTGATCGACGCCGGATACCAGGTCGCGTCCATCGCGATCATGTCGGTGGTGCTGGGGCTGTGGTCGTAGAGACTCGTTTCGACTGCGGTCGAAATCGGCGCCAGGAGTCTGCGCCTTAGCACGGCGTAGACTCCTGGTCAGGCCCGGTTGGGCGGCAAGCGGAGCCGCAGGCGACGCCTGTCGGCCGGAGCGTCGAGCTGACCGAGACCGGACTCGCCCGACTCGAGCAGTTGCTCGGCCTGCCCAGTCTGCACGATGCCGGTCAGTGCGCACTGCGTCGTGCGGGGGGAGATCGCCCGCGCACAGCGGATCGTGGAAGGGCAGAACCACGAGATCGACGAGGCGGTGCGCGCCGCCCTGCACGCCATCCGGGTCGACGAGGCGGAACCTGGACCTGGCGAGCGTCGGCGTCAAGGGCCCGGCATCGACATGGACCTACCTGGTGAACGACAACCCGTTCCGCGACCAGATCGGCCGGATGCTCACCGGATCCGGACGGACCAGCATGGCGCCGGCGCGGGCGAGAAGTGCTGGCGCGACGGTCGAGTCCGGCACGCAGGCGAGGATTCGCGACGAGTACCTGCCGGGACACGATCCGTCCGCCATCCGCGCGCGCAGCAGTACGGTGGACAGCCGCATCAGCAGCAGTTGCTGCGGGTGGGTGATGCTGGCAGCCGAACCGCAACCGCGGATCGGTCGTCGAATAGCAACCGCACGGCGTCACGCCGCCGGCACGTTCAGCGTTCGGCGTTCCCGCTCGGCCGCGTAGGCGAGACAGGCTCGGATATCGTCACGGCGCAGTTGGGGAAACTGCTCCAGGAGCTGATCCTCGGACGTGCCGCCGGCCGGATATTCGAGCACGTCACCGACCGTGATTCGCGTGCCTCGAATACACGGCTTTCCAAACCTGACAGTTGGGCCAATCGAGATCCGTTCAAGGCCCTTCATCAGACCAAGCCTACGCCAGTGAACTCGGCGGGCAATCCCAGCGGACGCTCCAAGCTGCAGGCGGGGGCGCACTCTACCGGGCGGGACTGTCCTCCGCTCCCAACGCGCGCAGCAACGCTTCGGTCGCCGGCGCGGCCTCCAGATTGCCGCGCCCTCGTATGACGACCGCCAGCGGAGTCTGGCCGCGGTAGTTCGCCACGTTCACCCCGGCGCCGTGCTCGACGAGCAGCTCGACGACCCGCGGGAAGCCCTTGTCGGCGACGTAGTGGAGCGCCGTGCTGCCGGTCTCGTCGACGGCGTTGACGTCGCCGCCGGCGTCGAGAGCCACTCGCACCGCGTCGAGCGTGCCCTCTTCGTCGGCATGCTCCGCCTGGAAGGCAAAGTCCCGGTGGAGCGTCCGCTCGCGACGGTCCCAGACGCCGTAGCGCCAACTCGCGCCCGACGCCAGCATCAGCGGCGTCCAGCCGTTCCGTAGCGGCAGCACGCCGTCGGCGCCCGCGGCGAGCAGTTCGCGCATCATGTCCGCCTCGGCGAACTTGGCGGCCAGTGCGAAAGGCGTCGCGCCGAGCAGGTGTTCGCCGATCATCAGCACCTGGCCGTTGCGCGTGACGCGTGTGGCCTCCGTGACCTGCGCGTCCGGGCGCGCGCCGGCCGTGAGCAGCGCCTCGAGCATCCCGTGGTCGTCCTGCAACACCGCTGCGTGCAGCGCCGTGTAACCGGCCGCCGATGCGTTCGGGTTGGCTCCCTCCGCCAGCAGGAACTCGACCAGCTTCCGGTGCCCGCTGTGCGCGGCGACGAGCAACGCGCTTCGCCCGTCCGGCGCCGTGTCGTTGACGTTGGCGCCGGCCGCCAGCAGCAGGCGCGCCGAGTCGACCGCTCCCTGCCGCGCCGCAAAGAGCAGCGCCGTGTAACCGCCGAGATCCGTTTCCTCGGCATCGGTTCCGTAGCGCCGGCCGAGCTCGCCGTAGCGGAGATTCGACTGGAGCCGCCGGCTGATGACGAACCGCCGCACGCGGGACCGCTTGTGCACGTCGGCGCCGTCGTCGAGCAGCACCTGCACGACCGCCGGATGCCGTTGGGCGACGGCCCACATCAGCGCCGTCTGGTCTTCCTCGGATTCGGTAGCGTTCACGTCCGCACCGTGGTCCAGCAGCGAGGCAACGGCCTCGGCGTTGCCGGTTCGGGCACAACTCATCAGGACGGTCTCGCCGGTTCCAACGGCAGCCTTCGCATCGGCGCCGGCCGTCAGCAGGAGGTCCACCATCTCCGCGTTGGCGTTGGTGCAGGCGAGCGACAGCGGGGCGACGCCGTGCGTGTTGGCGGCCCCGGCGTCGGCGCCCGCCTTGACCAGCAGGCGGGCCGTCTCGACGTCGTCGAGATAGGCGGCCCAGTGCAGCGCGGTCGCACCGTCCGCCCGCGCCGCGTTCACGTCGACGGCGGCTGCCAACAGGCGTTCGACTGCCCCGCCGTCCTGTAGACGGACCGCTTCGATCAGCCGCGGGTCTGCCTTCTGGGCCAGCGCGGGCGACACGCCAACCGCCACGAGCCAACCGGCAGCCGATAGCGTTCCGACACTTCGCAGAATCCGACAGAACACTTCCCTATCCCTCTCAGTCGGGCGCCCTCGTCTCGTCCCTACAGCAGCAGGAAAAGGAGCCAGACAACGGCCGCGCCGACGACCAATCCGGCAAGGAACTGGCGTACCTTCCCTCTCATGGGATTTCGCCCCCGTGCTACACCCCCGTCAGTCGGTCCGCCGGCCCCACCTGCCCGGCCAACCGCGGCAGTGCGCCGGTGCTGTCGCCGACCCGGTCCACGTCGACCCCCAGCTTGTCCAGCAGCGAGACGTGCAGGTTCGCCAGCGGCGTCCGCGACGGATAGACCAGATGCCGGCCGCCCTTGAGCTGGCCCGCGCCGCCGCCGGCCAGCAGGATCGGCAGGTCGTAGTACGCGTGCCGGTTGCTGTCGCTCATGCCGGCGCCGTACATGATCATCGCGTGGTCCAGCAGCGACCCGTCGCCGTCCGGCGTGGCGGCCAGCTTCTCGAGGAACGACGAGAAGAGCGTCGTGTGGTACGTGTTGATCTTCGTCAGCTTCGCCAGCGCCTCCGGCACGTTGCGGTGGTGCGACAGCGGGTGGTGCGCGTCGGGCACCCCGATCTCGCGGTAGGTCCGGCCGCTCAGCTCGTGTCCGGCCATGAAGGTGCAGACGCGGGTGCGGTCCATCTGCCATGCCAGGAGTTGCAGGTCGTACATCAGCCCCGCGTGCTCGGCCAGGGTGGCGGGAACGCCGCGCGGCCGCTCCAGCAACGGCACCTCCTGGTCGCCCTGCGCCTCGGCGATCTCGATGCGCCGCTCGACGTCGCGCACGGCGTCGAGGTAGGCCGCCACCTTGACCCGGTCGCCGGCGCCGAGGTCGCGCTGGAGCCGTGCGACGTCCTCGCTGACCGAGTCGAGAATGCTCCGCTGCGCCTCCCGGCGGGCGCGCCGCGCGGCCGGGTCGGTGCTGTCGTTGTCGCCGAACAGCCGCTCGAAGACCGCGCGCGGATTGTGCT
>WTGR01000635.1 GCA_011523485.1 Acidobacteriota bacterium | reverse complement strand
ATGTCCGCCTGCCAGGCCAGCGCCGTCAGGTCGAACATCAGGCCGACGTGCTCGGGATAGGCTTCCGGGATGCCGATCGGCCGGGCCAGCTCCGGCAGCTCGGTGTCGCTCTGCTCGGAGAGCTGGATGCGCCGCTCGATGGCGCGCACCGCGTCGAGGTACTGCGTCACCCGCGCCCGGTCGCCCGCGCCGACCTCCCGCCGCAGCCGCGCGAGGTCGTCCGTGATGGCGTCCAGGATGCTGCGGTCCTTGCGGAACTGCGCCCGCCGCTCGGCCGTGGAGCCGCCCTCGCCGAAGAGCCGCTCGAAGACGACGCGCGGGTTGTTCTCCATCGGCAGCGGCGTCGTCGGATCGCGCCACGCGATGGTGTTCATGTAGATGCAGCTATAGCCGTTCTCGCAGTTGCCCACCAGGAAGTCGCGGTCGATGGCCAGCTCCAGCGACGGCAGCGGCGTCGTCCGGCCGAGCTGCGCCGCCGCGATCTGATCGGCGGTCATCCCCGCCCGCACGTCGGCCCCCTCGGTCTCTTTCGGGTGGACGCCGTTCAGCCAGGTCGCGGTGGCCCGCGTGTGCTCGCCGTTGCCGTCGCCCAACGCCTCGGCCTGCCCCTGGGCCAGCCCGCTGAGCACCACCATCCGGTCGCGGTACTGGCCGAGCGGGCTGAGCGTGGGCGACAGATCGAGCGCCGTCTTCGCCGCCGGCGTCCACGACTCCATCGCCATGCCGTTCGGCAGATAGACCCAGCCCAGCCGGCGCACCGGCTCGGCCGCACGCACCGCGCCGATCCCGGTCAGCGCCGGGGTCATCGCATCCAGCATCGGGAGGGCCAGCGCCGCGCCGGCGCCGCGGAGAAACGTGCGCCGCGGCAGCGTCTTCCTGGTGATGATCATGATTCCGCTCTCCTCATCCTGAACGGCATGCTCTCGACGATCCCGACGACGAGGGACGAAAACCGGTAGTCGTTCTCCGCCGCCTTGCGGACGATGGCGCGGATCGCCGGCGCGTCGTAGTGCTCCAGGCCGCGACCGAGCGCGTAGGTCATCAGCTTCTCGGTCAGCGTGCCGACGAAGCGCTCCGGGTTGCTCACCAGCGCCTCGCGCAACCCCGCCGCGCCGTCGAAACGCGTGCCGTCGGGCAGTTCGCCGGTGGCGTCGATACGGGTATTGGCGGCAGTGCGGGTGCGGAAGCGCCCGACCGCGTCGAACTGCTCCAGCGCGAATCCCGGCGGGTCCATCAGCCGGTGGCAGCTCGCGCACACGGGGTTCGCGCGGTGCCGTTCGGTCGCCTCGCGCATCGAGAGCGCCTCCCCGGCGGCGGTCGTCTCCTCCAGCGCCGGCACGTCGGGAGGCGGCAGCGCGGGCGGCGTCCCGAGCAGGTTCTCCAGCACCCACTTGCCCCGCAGCACGGGCGACGTCCGGTTCGGGTACGACGTGACCGCGAGGATGCTGGCGTGGCCCAGCAGCCCGCGCCGCGCCTCGTTCGCCACCGGCACGCGGCGGAAGTGGCTGCCGTAGATGCGCGGCATGCCGTAGTGACGGGCCAGGCGCTCGTTGACGAACGTGTAGTTCGCGGTCAGCAGGTCGAGCACGTTGCGGTCTTCACGGAAGACGCTCTCGACGAACAGCTCGGTCTCGCGCCGCATCGCCTGCCGCAGCCCCTCGCCCACGTCGGGAAAACGATCCTCGTCGGGCACGACGGCGGGCACGTTGCGCAGGTAGAGCCATTGGCTGGCGAAGCTCGTGACCAGGGTGCGCGACCGCTCGTCGGCCAACATGCGGCGGACCTGCCGTTCCAGCACGGCCGGGTCGCGCAGGCGGCGCGCCGCGGCCAGCCCGAGCAACTCGTCGTCGGGGATGCTGCTCCACAGGAAGAACGACAACCTCGACGCCAGCTCCAGGTCGCTGACCGCGTAGCTGGCGCCGGATGCCACGCCGGCGGGGTCGCGCTCGACCCGCAGCACGAACTCCGGGCTGGCGAGCAGCCAGCGCAGCGCCATCTCGACGCCCGCGTCGAAACCGCCCTCCCGGCTTCCTTCGTCGAAGAATCCCAGCAACACGTCGAGATCCGCGGACGTTGCGGGTCGCCGGTAGGCGCGGCGCGCGAGGTTCGCCAGGATCTTCCCGGCACATTCGGTCTGCGCGGCGTCCGTCACGCCGGCCGGCCGGCAGACGAAGATGAGCCGGCGGCTCGGGGTCTCCTCCACGGGCGGGGCGCCGCTCGCGGCGAACGGCCCGGTGACGGTGACGCTTCCCAGGTACGGCTGCACCCGCGTATCGCCGCCGGTGATGCTGGTGTAGGGCCGCAAATAGGGTTGCCGCAGCGTCTCCGGGTAGGCCGCGGTCCGCCGCACGAACGTCACGCTCAAAGTGTGCGGCCCGGCCGTGACCGGGAGGCGGAACTCCCAGTCGTCGTCGATGGTCCGTTGCCGGTCGCGCCAAGCGCGGTACTCGTCGCTGTCGCGCGGCGCGTCGGCGGGCGGCGGCCCGCCGGCGGTGAACGTCCGCACCAGGGCGCCGTCCAGGCTCACCTCCAGCGTGTGCGGCGCCTCGAAGACGGCCAGGTTGTCGCCGGCGTTGCGGGCGAGGCGGATACGGAACGCGTAGTCGGCATCCTCCGGGAACACGTGGCGAAACGCGCCGCCGCCGCGGGTGCCGAACGGCATCCCCGCCACCCAGTCGTCCTGCGGCAGGTCGCTGGCGAGGCGGAAGACCTCCGCGGTGGCCGACGGTGCCGGACGCCCGACCGCCACGCGGCTGATCTTGCGGGCGGCGGCGAGGTAACGCTCCAGCAGCGTCGGCGAGACGCCGAGCACCCCGGCGATGTTGTCGAACCCGTAGCTGGCCCCGTCGGCCGGCAGCAGCTCCGCGACATCGATCTCCAGATCGAGGAGGTCGCGCACGGCATGGTGGTACTCGGTCCGGTTGAGCCGGTGAAACGCCTCGGTGCGCCCGGGATTCGGATCTGCCGCGGCGGCCCGATCGAGCTCGGTTTCCAGCCAGTCGACGAACCGGTCGTAGGTCGCCGCGTCCGGCCGCGGACGCGGCAGGGGCGGCATCGCGCCGGCCCGCAGCTTGCGGACCACGGTCTCCCAGATGTCCGGCGCATCGGCGATGCGGGTCACGTCGTGGGTGTCCAGCGTCAGGCCCGCCGTGCGCAGCCGCTCGTTGTGACAGGCGACGCAGTAGCGGTCGAGAAGCGCGCGCTGCCAGGCGCCGGCCGCCTCATGCTGCCCCCGGGCGGGGCGCGCCGGCTCCGTCGCCGCGGGTTCGGTCGCGCGGGCCGGTGCTTCGGCCATCCAGAGAGCGGCCAGCGTGCCGCACAGCAGCAGCGCAAGACGTCCGCGAAGTGGGACCGGCGTGCGTGTTCCGGGCATGTTGTGGTGGAACCTGCGTAGTATCCGGGCAACGTCCGAGAAGTGTCAATCGAATCGCGGGGATAGACGACGATATCGTCTGCCCGCTTCCCGGACTTCGACCGTGTGTCCGGTATCCGGAGAATCGAGCCGTGACTCCCGACCCGACAGCGCTGTCACCGCGTGGCCCCCGGCGTCCGCACCGCGACTCGTGAGGACGGCCTTCAGAGCCTTCTCCGCCGCCTGTCGGGCCGCGAGGCACGCCCAGTCGTGCGCCGCGCCGTCGCACGCATGCCGGGCAAGCCGCGAATCGGCGCCGGCCTGACGGAGCCGGTCGGCGTGTCTGTAAGCCACCACCGCATTCCAGCGACACGGCCCGCTCTGTTAGCATGCGCCCTTACCGAATCCACGGGGAGGGAACAGCATGAGACGCATCATCGTACTGGCGGCGGTGCTCGGCGCCGGCGTCCTGTCGCTCGGGATCGTCGCGGCGCAGGACGCGATGGTCATCGAGGTCGAGCAGCTCGAGGACAATCTCTACGTCCTGCGCGGACAGGGGGGCGGCGGCAACACGGCGGTCTTCGTCACCAGCGGCGGGGTCGTCGTCGTCGACTCGAAGAACCCCGGCTGGGGCCAATCGATCCTCGACGCGATCGGCGAGCTCACCGACAACCCGGTGACCACGCTCATCAACACGCACAGCCACCACGACCACGTGAGCGGCAACGTCGCGTTCCCCGCCAG
>WTGR01000306.1 GCA_011523485.1 Acidobacteriota bacterium | reverse complement strand
GCGCCTCGAGCTCGCGGTGGGCGACGTGCAGCACGGTCGCGGCGGGCGCCTCGTAAATCTCCCGCGACTTGATCCCGACCAGGCGGTTCTCGACCATGTCGATGCGCCCGACGCCGTGCGCGCCGGCGATTGTCTCGAGCGAGTTGATCAGCTCGGTCAGCGGCATCGTCACGCCGTTGACCCGTGTGGGTACGCCGCGCTCGAACTCGACCTCCACGTAGGCCGGTGCGTCAGGAGCGCCGGCCGGCGACTTCGTCAGCGTGTAGATGTCCTCCGGCGGCTCCTGCCAGGGGTCCTCCAGCACGCCGCATTCGATCGACTTGCCCCAGAGGTTCGAGTCGGTGCTGTAGGGACTGTCGACCGAGGCCGGTACCGGAATGCCGTGCTCGCGCGCGTAGGCGATCTCCTCGGGCCGGGTCATGCCCCAGACGCGGGCCGGGGCGACCACCTTCAGGTCCGGATTCAGGGCCCGCGCCGACACGTCCATGCGCACCTGGTCGTTGCCCTTGCCGGTGCAGCCGTGCGCGATCATGCCCGCATCTTCCAGCGCCGCGATCTCGACCAGCTTCCTGGCGATCAGCGGGCGCCCGAGCGCGGTCGCCAGCGGGTACTTGCCCTCGTAGATGGCCCCGGCCTGGAGCGCCGGCAGGATGTACTCCTGCGCGAACTCCTCACGGGCGTCGACCACGTGTGCGCGCACCGCGCCGACCGCGAGGGCGCGCTCGCGCACGTCGTCGAGCTCCTTTCCCTGGCCGAGATCGATGGTGGCCGCCACGATCTCCGCGTCGTACCGGTCGGCGAGCCACTTGACCGCCACCGACGTGTCCAACCCGCCCGAGTACGCCAACACGATGCGTTCCATCCCTGCTCTCCTCGGTCTGTCTACAAGGCCTGCCGCGGATGCGCGCGGTCCTCCATGGCCCATCCCTCGAACAGCCGCGTCACCTCGCGGCCGGCCCGCGCATGCCGGGTGATCACCAGGATGGTGTCGTCGCCGGCCACGGTCCCGACCACCTCCGACAGCTCGGCCCTGTCTATGGCGAGCGCCAGCGGCTGCGCCTGCCCCGGATCGGTCCGCAGCACGAGCAACTGCTGCACGAGATCGACGCGGCGCAGGTACTCCAGGATCGCGCGGCGCAGCGCCGGATGTCGCGCGGCGTCGAGGGCGAGGGCGGGATCGGCCAGCCCGCGTCCCCCCTCGGAGGCGCCGGGCCGCTCGTATGCGCCGTCACTCGCCCGCTTGACGAGCTTCAGTTCCTTGATGTCACGCGAGATGGTCGCCTGGGTCGCGTTGAACCCTCGCGCGCGCAGCTTCTCCCCCAACGCGTCCTGACTGCAGATGGTCTCGCGGGACACGAGATCGAGAATGGCCGGCTGCCGGTAACGTTTCATAAATATCCAAACAGGCGAATCAGTATACATCGCCGGGAATCGGTGCGCAACGCGGTGCAAAACCCGCTCGCAACGGAGAAAATGTAGGCCATCGCGACTGGCGGCGGTTGACGTAACCGGGACGCAGGGCGTATAATTACGCTCTTTCACGCATAGATATCCAGGCCCGACAGAAAACGACGTCCCTGACGCGATGTCCAACATCCGAATCGGAATCGCCGGCGCGACCGGTTACGGCGGCCAGGAGCTGCTGCGCCTCGCGGCGCGCCACACCGCGGTCGACGTCACCGTCGCGATGAGCTCGGGCAGCAGCGAGACGGAGCAGGACCTGCCTGCGCTCGCGGGAATCTGGAACGGCCGCATCGAGCCGTTCTCGATGGACGGTCTGGCCGACCGGGCCGACGTCGTCTTCCTCGGCCTGCCCGACACGGTCAGCGCCGATCTGGCCCCGGCGCTGCTCGCCCGCGGGCGGCGGGTCTTCGATCTTTCCGGGGCCTTTCGGCTGCGCGACGACGGCGCGCGTCGACGCTGGTATCCCGCGACGCCCGCGCTCGACCGGCCCGCCGTCTACGGCCTGACGGAATGGAGCCGCGAACTGCTGCCCGGGGCCGGGCTCGTCGCCTGTCCGGGATGCTACCCGACCGGCGCGCTCCTGGCCCTGAAGCCGCTCGTCGACGCCGGCCTGATCGCCGCGGACGCGGACGTCTGCATCGACGCCAAGTCCGGGGTATCGGGAGCCGGCAAGAAGCCGAGCCCGCGGACGCATTTCTCCGAGGTGCACGGCAGCGTGGCGGCATACGGCATCTTCGCCCACAGGCACGGCGCCGAGATTCAACAGGAGCTGGCGCGCCCGGTGACGTTCGTTCCGCACCTGGTGCCGCTCGACCGCGGGATCCTCGAGACGATCTACACGCGCCTGCGCCCCGGCGCGACGGCCGATGCGATCGGCGACGCGTATTCGCGCGCCTACGACGACTCGCCGTTCGTGCGGTTGACCGGCGACCGGCCGCCCGAGATCAAGCACGTGGCGCACACGAACTTCTGCGACGTCGGATGGCAGGTGGACGGCGCGCGGCTGGTGCTTGTGTGCTGCCTGGACAACCTCGTGAAGGGCGCCGCCGGGCAGGCGCTGCAGAGCTTCAACGTCGCGTGCGGGCTGGACGAGCGCGAGGGATTGAGATGACGCCGCGGCGACGGCCGCCGACGGTCGTCAAGCTCGGCGGCGAGCTGCTGGAGGAGCCGGCGCGGCTCCGCCGGCTCGCGGGCGCACTAGCCAGCGCGGCGGAGCGGGAGCCGCTGGTGATCGTCCATGGCGGCGGGCGGGAGGTGGACGCCGAGATGGCGCGCCTCGGCATCCCGAAGCGGGCCGTCGACGGACTGCGCATCACCGACGGCCCCACCCTGGACGTGGTGGCCGGCGTCCTGGCCGGGCGCGTCAACACGCGGCTGGTGGCGGCGCTCGGCGTGGCCGGGGCCAGCGCGGTGGGCCTGACCGGCGCCGACGGCGGCTTGGTCCGCGTGCGGCGGGAACGGCGGTACCGGGCGGCGGACGGAACGCACGTCGATCTCGGATTCGTGGGCAGGCCGGTGGGATCCGAACCGCCCGCGTTGCTGCTCGATCTTCTGGGGGCCGGCCACGTGCCGGTCGTCGCCAGCCTGGGCAGCGGCGCCGGGGGACAGATCCTCAACATCAACGCCGATACACTGGCCGGGTTCCTGGCGGCCCGGCTCGGCGCGCGGCGGCTCGTCATCGCGGGCGGAACGGCCGGCGTGCTGGATGCGGACGGCCGCACGATCCCCGCGGTGGACGACCGGGGCATCGACGCCCTGATCGGCGGCGGGCAGGCCAGCGCCGGCATGGTGGCCAAGCTGCTCGCCTGCCGGGCCGCGCTCGCGGGCGGCGCCGGCGCGGTCGCCATCGTCGACGGGCGTCGGGCGCACCGGGGCATGTTCGATGACGCGCCCGGACGGGCGTCCGCGGCCGGACGGCCGGTCGCGCCCGGAACCACCGTGATCGCGGGAACGAGACCGCGGCCGCAAGTATCGCGGACCGGAGCACGCGGGGACAAACGATGACGACGAGGGCAGAGGCGGTCAAGGCGGTCGAGGCCGCGCATGTGCTGCAGAACTACAAGCGGCACCCGGTGGTGTTCGTGCGCGGCAGCGGATCGCGCCTGGTCGATACGGAAGGGCGCGAGTACCTCGACCTGCTCTCGGGCATCGGGGTCGCCTCGCTCGGTCACGCGCATCGCGGGCTGGCGGACGCGCTGGCCGCGCAGGCCGGCGAGCTGCTGCACGTCTCCAACCTCTTCTTCCACCCGTTGCAGGGCGAGGTGGCCGAGCGTCTGGCGCGGCTCTCCGGGCTGCCGCGCGCATTCTTCTGCAACAGCGGGACCGAGGCGGTAGAAGCGTGCCTCAAGTTCGCCCGCCGCTACTGGCGGACGCAGGGCGCGGACGAGCGCCACGAGATCGTCGCGTTCGAGGGCGCGTTCCACGGCCGTACGTTCGGCTCGCTGTCGGTGACGGCCGGCGAGCCGTACCGGACCCCGTTCGCGCCGCTGCTGCCCGGCGTGCGGTTCGTCTCGCCGACCGATCCGGACGGCGTGCGCGTCGCCGTCACCGGGCGGACCGCGGCCGTCGTCGTCGAACCGATCCAGGGCGAGGGCGGCGTACGACCGATTCCGCGGGCGACCGCGGGGGCCATCGCCGAGGCATGCGAGGCGACGGGGACGCTGCTGATAGCCGACGAGGTGCAGTGCGGCCTGGGGCGCACGGGCCGGCCGTTCTACAGCGCAGCCCTCGGGCTGACTCCCGACCTGATGTCCGTCGGCAAGTCGCTGGGGGGCGGCTTTCCGGTCGCCGCGGCGCTCATGAGCGAGGCGGTCGCCGCGGCGGTGTCCTACGGCGATCACGGCACCACCTACGGCGGGAACCTGCTGGCGTGCCGCGCGGCGCTGGTCTTTCTCGACGCCCTCGACAACGGTCTCATCGAACGCGTGGCGACCGCCGGCCGCCGCTTCCGGCAGGGCCTCGACGCACTGGTGGCGGACAGCGGCGCCATTCACGAGGTGCGCGGGGACGGACTCATGTGGGGCATCGAGGTCGACCGGGCGGTGGCGGACCGCGCGGTCGACTGCGCCCTCGCGCGCGGACTGCTGATCAACCGCACCGCCGGCACCGTGGTCCGGCTGCTGCCGCCGCTCGACATCTCCGACGACGACATGGACGACGGGTTGCGGCGCCTGCGCCTCGCACTCGACGACGCCGGCGCGGCGCTGCCCGGGGCGTGAAGGGACGGATACCGCGGACCATGGCCACCATGACCCAGATCGCAACCGCCGTGTCCTCGGCGCCGGGCGCCCGGGAGATCGCGATTCGGCCCGCGACGGCCGAGGACGCCGGCCGCGTCTACCAGCTCATCACCGAGAACATCGTTTCCGGCCATCTGCTCGCCCGGCCCCTCGGCGAGGTGGAGCTGCACGTGCCGCGCTTCCTGGTCGCGACGGACGGCGACGACGTCGTCGGCTGCGGCGAGCTGGCCCGCCTGAGCCCCGCCGTGGCGGAGGTCCGATCGCTGGTCGTCGCGGGGCCGCGGCGCGGGACCGGCGTCGGGAGGCGCCTGCTCGAAGCCCTGATCGCCGAGGCGGTGGCGCAGCGATTTCCGCGGCTGTGCGCCTTCACGCACCAGGCGCGCCCGTTCGTGCGCGCCGGATTCTCCATCGTCCCGCACCCGTGGGTGCCGGCGAAGATCGCGGCCGACTGCCAGACGTGCGATCTCTTCCGGCGCTGCCGGCAATACGCCGTCGTGCTCGACCTGAAGCGGACGGCGGGAGCGTGGAGATGACCGCCCCGGCCATCACCGCGGCGCCGGGCGGGATTACGGCCCCCGCCGGCTTTCGGGCGGCCGGGGTCGCGTGCGGCCTGAAGCCGTCCGGGCTGGACCTCGCCCTCCTCGTCTCGGACGCCGTGGCGAGCGCCGCCGGCCTGTTCACCACCAACCTCGCGGTGGCGGCGCCGGTCGTGGTGTCGCGCGAGCAACTCGCCCGCTCCGGCGGTTACGCCCGGGTAGTCGCCGTCAACAGCAAGTGCGCCAACGCCTGCACCGGCGCCGAGGGCATGGAGGCCGCGCGCGCGATGGCCGCCGCCACGGCCGGCGCGATCGGCTGCGAGCCGGAACACGCGTTGATCGCGTCGACCGGCGTCATCGGCATGCGGCTCGACACCGGGAAGGTCGCGGCCGGCATCGACGAGGCGGCGCGCAGCCTGAGCCGCAACGCGCACCTTGCCGCGGCCCAGGCGATCATGACGACCGACAACGCGCCCAAGGAAGCCGCGGTGCACGTCGCGACACCGTGGGGAAGCTTCACGATCGGCGGCATGGTCAAGGGCGCCGGGATGATCGAGCCGAACTTGGCGACGATGCTCGGGTTCCTGACCACCGACGCCGCCGTCGATCCCGCGACCCTCGATCGCGCCCTGCGGGAAGTCGCGCGGGACACGTTCAACGCGATCACCGTGGACGGCGAGCCGTCGACCAACGACACGGTCTTCATGCTGGCCAACGGCGCGAGCGGCGTCGGCATGGACGAAGCGACGTACCCCGCGTTCCTGGCCGGCCTCCACGCGCTGTGCACGGGGCTGGCCCGCGAGATCGTGCGCGGCGGCGAAGGCGCGACGAAGCTGGTCACCGTGCGGGTCACCGGCGCCGCGTCGAAGGAAGACGCCCGGCGTACGGCGCGGCTCATCGCCAACTCGCCGCTGGTAAAGACGGCGCTCAACGGCGGCGACCCGAACTGGGGGCGGCTCGTGGCGGTGGCGGGGCGCGCCGGCGTGGCGTTCGATCCGGACCGGACCGTCGTGCGGATCGGGCCCGCCACGCTCTACGACGGCACGACGATATTCGCCGACCGCGAGCGCGAGGCCGCCGCGCACCTGCAGGGACACGAGGTCGAGGTCGCCGTCGATCTCGGCGTGGGCGGCGCGGGTGCGGCCACGATGTGGACGTGCGACTTCAGCGCCGAGTACGTGCACATCAACGCGGACTACCGCACCTGAAGGCGCCGACAGTGACGACCTACCATCCCGCACCCGCGACGACGCACGGCCCGCACGGCGCCGGCAGCCTCGAGGGACGCTGTTTCCTGTCGATTCTCGATTTCGAGCCGGCCGACCTGGAACACGGTCTGGCCCTGTCGGCCACCCTCAAGCGCGACCGGCCGCTGGGCAAGGAGGCCCCGACCTCGGCGGCGCTGCAGGGCACCTACGTGGCGCTGCTCTTCGAGAAGCCGTCGCTGCGGACCCGCTCGACGTTCGAGATCGCCATCCGGGAGCTGGGCGGCAACTTCATCGTCCCGTCGGCGGACGTCGCCCTCGGGAAGCGGGAATCGCTGGCCGACGTCGGCCGCTGCCTCGAGCGCTGGGTGGCCGGCGCCGTGGTCCGCACCTACGAGCAGTCGCGCCTGACCGACCTGGCGCTGGCCACCACCTCGTTTCGCGTCATCAACGCGCTGAGCAACGAAGAGCATCCCTGCCAGGCGCTGGCCGACTGCCTGACCCTGAAGGAACGCTGGGGCGACCCGCGCGGGCGCACCGTGGCGTTCGTCGGCGACGGCAACAACGTGGCGACCTCGTTCGCCCAAGCCGCGGTCATGCTCGGCATCCACGTGCGGGTGGCGTCGCCGGACGGGTGCGACCTGCCGCCGGGGATCGACGGGGACATCGCGCGGGTGGCCCGGTACGGCGCCGAGCTGACCCGGTTCCGCGACCCCGTGGCCGCGGTCAGCGGCGCCGACGCCGTCTACACGGACGTCTGGACGTCGATGGGCCGGGAGGCGGAGGTCGCCGAGCGCCGCCGCCTCTTCGCACCGTACCAGGTGAACGATGCGCTCATGGCCCACGCCGGGGCGGACGCCTGCTTCCTGCACTGCCTGCCCGCCCATCGAGGCGAGGAGGTGACCGACTCGGTGCTCGACAGCCCGGCGTCGGCCGTCTTCGATCAGGCCGAGAACCGCCTCCATACCCAGAAGGCGCTGCTCGTGATGTTGTTCGAAGACTAGGAGCCTGCGCCGTAGAACGCAACGAAGTGAGTTCTGAGGCGCAGGCTTCTGGAGCGGGGGGGATGGGCCGAAACGCCGAGCCAGCGAGGCGTTTCGGGGCGCTAGTCCCCGTCGAGAATCACTAAGGCTTCACCCAGCCGGGCGATGCGATCGTCGAAGTGCCGCAACAGAAGGTCGCGTCTCTCCAGCAACCTCGCCCGCTGCGTCCCGCTGAGATGGTCACCCGTCGCGTCTTCGAGGGCTTCCGGGGTCAGGGCGCGCAGGTTGTCGAGCAGGTCCCGGCGGATGCGGGTCAGCCGGACGGGGTCCGTTATTTCGACCTGGAAGCGAAACGCGCGGGTATGGTCGATGAGCCACATCTTCCAATCGCTGGTCCACAGCATGTTCCCCTGGTTCCGGTCCCGATTCTGAATCAGCTCGTCGAACACGTACATCGTGTAGAACTGCTCGACGGTCTGTCCCGGGTTCGGTCCGTATGTCCGCTGCGCCGTGCGTTCCCGCTCGGTCATGGCGACGTCATCGACCCACCACGTGACCGCGGCCCGCTCGTTGTCGACGGTGCGCAGGACCGACATCGGCACGTTGTCCATACCCAGGAGGACGGCGAGACGATAGGCGGCGATGTTGTAGGCGTAACTGTCCCTGAAGTTGAGCTCGACCCTGGCCCCGGCGACCGCGAGCGTCGATCGACTCACATCGACGGTCTGGATGTGGACGTCGTGGGTCAATCGCCCGTCCGACGCAACCGCCCTTCTCGAACCGGTCACGCCGACCCCGATGGTCTCGACGTTCGACAGCTCGGCGTTGAGCAGAAACTCCTCCATCGCCTCCGGAGAGAGAGTCGGGGCGGGCGATTCCTGAGCATGGATCGGCCCCGCGCAGAGCATCGCGACGACAAGAGTCGAAGAGCAGTTGGCGACTCGCAAAGCAACCTCCATTGTCGACGGGACGCCGCGCCGGCGGCCGTCAGGTCGTAGCCGCGTCGACGGCGTCGGGACCCGACGGCGCGTCGCCGCGTTCCGCCGGCGTGAATGCCGTGGTCGAAAGAACACCGCTGAAGAAATCCTGCAGCAGGTCGATCCGCTCGGAAAGCACCATGAACACGTCGTCTCGCTCCGCCCGCAGGATGCGCCCTCCCCGCACCGCGCGCGCGCGCCATCCCGCCGACGCGCCCGCGAGCATCTCCGCGACCAGCAGAGTGCCTCCGGGTCCCACGGTCACCGGCTCGGCGCCATCCGACTCGAGCTGCAGGACTCCATCGAGCAGGAGACCGAGCGACGCGAGGTCGTCGCCTCGGAAGAGCGTCTCTCCTTCCCGGAACGACACCTCGCGGCCTACGGCCAGGAGCGCGACCAGATCGGACGGCGCGGCGCGCGCCAACAGGGGATGCTGTCGAAGCAGCATTGCCTTGTCGAACGGCTGCAGCGTGTCGCTCGGGATGCCCGCCGCCGGCCGGTGGGCCGGAACGCCGTCGTGCCGGCCGCCGGGGGCCAGCAGGAACCGGAACAACCCCTGCGCCAGAAGGATGTCTTCGGACACCATGGCCATGAAATCGGCCGCCTCTATGCGGATGCAGACGGACGGCTCGCGGGCCCACGTCCGGCGGGTGGTGGGAGCGCCCTGAAGCACTTCCTCCAGACCAAGGATGGCGGGCGCCTTCAGATGTCCGCCGCCGTTGTCCGCGGTCGAGAAGTCGATGCCGCCTTCGATGAGCAGCTCGACGGCCACGGTCGCACCTTCCCTGCCCACTCCCTGCCGCGCCGCGTACCGCACCTGCTGGCCGGATTCGATGGCTCGGAACAGATTGTCCACCGACACGAACTCGAAGATCGGGGTACGACTCAACCGCTCCACCAGCTCCACGGGCGGGAGTCCGCCGGTACCCGGTGCGACACCGCCGGCGGCGGCGTTCCGCTTCGAAAGGGCCCACGCAGCCGTATCGCTCACGCTCGGGTGGGTGCTGGACCGGTGCGCATCCACCCACTCGAGATCATCGGTCAGGGCCCCCGGAACGCGGCCGACCGCAAAGTGTATGGCGGTCGCCGCAATCACCGGATCGGCGTCGTGTATCAGTTGCGCCAGCGTGTCCTGAAGATCGCGGGGCCTCGTCCTGATCTGGTGATTCGCATGATCGACCTTGGCCTGCACCGGGGTCTCGTCGATGAGCGGCATGATGCGTTTGCGCACGCCGCCGCGAAGGAGGTTGTCGAGGTACTCGATGGCGTGGGCGCGGCGCTTGCCGTCACCGCGTTCCATGGCGCGCCGGGCCGCCGTGACGTCGCCGACTTCGTGCAGCACGCCGACGAGGCGGTACATGCGATCGAGGATTCGCTGGAGACGCTCTTCGAGCGCGCGTTCGAGCAGGGTGTGGTGCGGCGCCGGCGCGTGATCGAGAAGATTGTGTCTCAACGTCAGCACGTTGCAGTACAGCGTCGACTCCTGCATGAGGAGCGCCTCGATGGCGGGACGTGGGGCGACCAGGGCGGGATGGTTGCGCCTGATCGATTCGATGGCGGTGATCACCTTGTAACGGAGGAACCCGTCGGCGTTCTCGAGACTGCTCACGAGCGCGTCCATGGACGCCCGGGTCGGAAGGAGGGCCAGCGTGGACGGAATGTGCCGCTTCACCCAGATGTGCTCGTGCGGATTCTCCAGCGCATACCGCAACGCCGGGATCGCCTCGTCGCCGAAACCGACCAGCGTTTCCCGGGCGGCATGCTTCAAGGTCCGGTGACCGAGCCTCGATATCAATCCCGGCAGGAAAAGCCCGTCCGAAACGCCGAGAGCGCGCGCGCTCCTGATCGCCTCCAGCACCACGTCGACCTTGTGATCGTGCAGGAGAGGCACCAGCAGAACCCGAAAGCGGGGATCCTCGGTTCCGGTTCTGGCGAGGGCGCGCGCCGCCTCCCGTCGTCCCGCCGCGGCCGTGTCCCGCGTGTCGTCGATCAGCCGTTGGAACGTCGAGACGGCAAGCCGTACGTCGCCCTCCTCCCGCGAACGGGCCAGGACGGCGGCCGCGGCCACGGCTACACCGGGCTCGGGGTCATCAAGATGCCCGGCCATCGTGTCCGCCGTGCCGCGGGGGACCGGAACTCCCGGGCCCGCCCGGAACCCGCCATCGACGCCACGACGAAGCCCCACCGCCGGCGCCTCCCGGTTGGCGAGGCTCGCCAGCGCCGTTAGCGCGGCGGCGCGCACGTCGACGTCGTCGTCGTGGACCATCCGCTCGACGACCCCTTGCCATCGCTCGGCCAGGCGCGAGCGCCCCGAGGCCAACGCGTTCAGCACCCGCACCCGAACGCTCGGCGATTCGTGACGCAGCAGAAGCGGCGTGACGAGATGCGGCTTGTCCATCGCCTCCAGCATCTCGATGGCGTAGAGGACCCCGGTCTCGTCAGGGTTGGACAGCTCCTCCACCAGCGTCTCGACCGTTGCGGCCTCTCCGGCGCTGGTCGCGACCGCGTCGGGGGTGATCGCCCTGGCGTCGATGCTGGCCCGGAACGACCGGAGGTACTCGCGTCGCGCTCGAATCGACACGACGATCCAGAGTCCGGTGATGGCGAGACTGGCATAGCTCAGTTGGCGCCAATCCAGACCGAGGCCCCACGGCTGAACCAGCAGGAGCAACAGTACCGCGGTGACCGCCTTCGCGATGCGGTCCATCGTGACGTCGATGAACGGCTTGACCCGGTGTCGCAGCTCGGTCGGGAGCGGGATGAAGAGCACTTCCCGCGTCGTCTTGTCCACGGTGTAGCGCAGGGTCGAGCCCAGCACCCTGGCCCCGGCGACTGCCCAGAGCGCACCGGTGAAGAGGATCAGCGCGGCGCTGGCGCTGAAACCGATGGGCAGCAGCAGAAGCGCGACTCCAATCCCGGCGGACCGGTGGATGCGGCTGACGAGCGCAATCTGAACGATGAATCCCGCGATCGACAGATAGGCGGTGATCTGGGCCAGGAATGCCGCGATGCTGTCGCCGCCGCCGTCCCCGCGCAGCGCTTCGGCCGCCATGTTCAGTTGCTGATCGACGACGGCGGCGCCCGCCGCGGCGCACCCGACCGTAAGGGCCAGCACCTGCAGCGGGCGCGATTCGGAAAGCAGCGATACGGCCTCCCGGCTGCCGACGCCCTGCTCGGATGCGTCGAACTCGGTCTGCTCGCCTACGCGGTGGCGGCGGAGCAAAAGCAATACGATCCCGGCACAGGCGGCCAGCGCGACCGCGCTGACCAGCACGAGCTGTTCGGAGCCCACCTCCTCGACGATGGCCGCGGTCATGCCGGCCCCCAGGGCGCCGCCCAGACTGGCGCCGCCGCCGATGAATCCGAACAGACGCTTCGCCTGGCGGGCGTCGAAGATGTCGTTCGCCAGTGTCCAGAACTGGCTGATCAGAAGGATGCCCAGTATCAGGCCGAAGAAGTAGAAGGCAACCGTCACCCACGCCGCCCCGGTCCGCAGGAGCGCCCAGAAGACGACGAGCAACCCGACGATGACTCCCTGCGTGACGGGTACGACGTGCTGGCGGGGCACGCGGCGAACGGCATTGGTGTAGACGTGCATGACGACGCCGATCAGAATCCCGGCGACGAAGAGCACGTACGGCAGATTGTCCGCGCCGAGTGCGGTGATGAACTGCGAACGCGTGATGGGCTTCAGGATGTTGTACGACGTCATCGCGAGAAACGAGTAGGCGAACATCAACGCCGCCGGCGCCGTCTCGTCGGCGCGAATGGACGTCACGAAGCCGAGCATCCGGTGGAGCAGCGCGCGCATCCTGAATCCGTCGCCGGCGCGTGCAGTTTCCCGCGTCAGTCACTGCCGCGCGCGCTGGCCCGGAAATCGTCGCCTGAGGCTCCGATTGCCGCCCAGCCAAGCCTGACCGGCAGTCTACGCCGTTCTACGGCGCAGACTCCCGGACGAGAGTACGTGCCTCCCTGCGATCATGCGATCGAAGCGGTCGAGTGCACCCAGGGACCGGTGATGGCGAAGGTGACCCCGGGCACCTGCGCGTTGACGAAGAACCAGCGGCCATCCGGGCTGTACGTCGCACCAGCGAACTCACGGGCGCGGAAGTCGCCGACTATGCCGTTCCGTTCCCCCGCGAGGACGACGTTGTTCCTGGCGAACGGGAAGATCCGGCCATCCGGCGCCAGCCACCGCACGAAGTTCTCGCCCACGCTGTCTTCGCAGAGCATGAGGCCGCCGTGCGGGCTGACGCAGAGGTTGTCCGGCAGCTCGAGAACGCTGCGGTCCGGCGACTCGAAGAGCAGGCGCAGTCGCTCGCCGGACGGGTCGTATTCCCAGACCTGGCCCACCCCCGCATCCCCGCCGATGGTCGAGACGATGTAGATCCGTCCGTCGCCGTACCAGACGCCCTCGAGACGCCTGAACGCGGCGCCGCCGCCGCGGCGGCCCTGCACGTAGACGCTGTGCGGCGCGGCGTCTGCCGGATCCGGATCGTCGATCGGCACCCACGACACCGGCCGCCACGCGCCCGTATCCTGGCCGGCGTGCAGCACGGTGCCCGGCGCGCCGGCGATCGCGAGCATCTCGAGGCGGCCGCCGGCCGCGAGGTTGCCCGCCTCGGCGGGAAGGAACCGATAGAAGCCGGCCGTCATCTGATCTTCGGTCTCGTACACGATGCCGGTGTCCGGATCGATCGCGATCGCTTCGTGGACGAAACGTCCCATCTCGCGGAAAGGCTCCGCGGTGGCCTCGCCGTCGGCCGGAACCTCGAAGACGTACCCGTGCGGGTGTTCGTAGGCATTCGCGCCACCCGGTCCCAGCACGGTCTCCTCGCATGTGAGCCACGATCCCCACGGGGTCGGCCCCCCCGCGCAGTTGACCGCGGTGCCGGCCAGACTCGCCCACGCGTCGACGACCGAGCCGGTCGCCGTATCGAACTCCAGCGTCGTCGTGCCGCCGCCGCCGTGCGCGTCGTACAGCGGGCGGTCGGCGAACGGCACGCCGGTCCGGATCTCGTGGTTGCGCACGAGGCGTATCCGGTCGCCACCCGCCGGAAACGCGGCCATGCCGTCGTGCAAGCCCGGAGTCGGCAGGCCGTCCGCAAGCGGGTCACCGATCCAGCCGAACGACAGGTAGCGGAAACCGCGGGGCAGATGGAGCAGCGGAAGACCCGTGGTTTCGTCGTCGATCGGGGCCAGGGACCCATAGCCGGACCCCGCTGCTGCCGCATCGGCGGGCCGGAGCGAGCTCGCCCGGCGACAGGAAAGCGCAAGAAACGGCGCGGCGTTCAGAGCCACCCCCGCCAGCGACAGAAAAGCGCGCCGGTCCAGCGTGCGGCAACGCGTGTTCATGACTCCAGGACCTCCAACCCCACGAGCGTGAAATCGTCTTCGAGCGGTTCGCCGCCGCGCCACTGGTCGGCCGCACGGCGAACCGACCGGAGCGTCTCGGCCAGTGGCCGCTCGCGCGTCTCTGCCAGCACGGCCACCAGCCTGGCTACGCCGAAATCGTCGTCGGCTTCGTTCATCACCTCGGTCACGCCGTCCGAGTAGACGTAGAGCCTGTCTCCCGGCCCGAGATGTGTCGTGAACTCGTCGTAACTGGCGTCGGGAAACATGCCGATCGGCAGACCGGCGGCTTCCAGCGCGACCGGCACGCCACCGGCCGGAACATGAATCGGCCCCTGATGACCGGCGCTGACGTAGCGCAGCGTGCCGGCCGAGAGATCCAGCACGCCGCCGAGAAACGTGAAGAACTGCCAGGCGTCCACATCGACCGGGAACTCCGCGTTGAGTCGCTCGGCGAGCTTGGCCGGCATCGGTCTGTTCGGTTGCGGCCATGTGCTGGCGAGAATGCGCGTCAGGGCAACCGACTGCAGCGCCGTCACCAGTCCATGGCCGGTCACGTCGAGGATGTAGAAGCCGACGACCCCGTCGGCTGCGTCGAAGACGTTGAAGCTGTCGCCGCCAAGGTGATCGGATGGTTCATACAGCCACTCGACCGCGGTGCCGGGGATGTCGGCGGACCGATTCGGCAGCAGCGATCGCTGGATTCGCGCCGCCGAGTTCAGGTCCCGGCGGAGCTGTTCGTTGATGCGCCGCAGATCGCGCTCGATCCGCCGCCGTTCGGTCATGTCGCGAATCGCCGCGATCACGAGCGGGCCCTCATCGGATGCAATCGGACTGAGACTGATGTCGAGCGGAAACTCCCGGCCGCTCTCATGCAGGCCGCGCAGATCGGCGCCTGTCAGCATCGGGCGAGTCGAACGCGCCTGCTCGTAGGCGCGCCGGTGGCGGCGGTGTTCCGCGCGCACCTGCTCTGGGACCAGCATCTCGACCGGCCGGCCCACCACGTCATGGGCGCGGTACCCGAACATCCGCTCGACCAGGCGGTTGGCGTAGACGATGGTGCCCGCGGGGTCGACGACCACGACCGCGTCCGGCACCGACTCCAGCAGAGGCAGCGTCGTCCTCGTCCAGTGGTGTTCGGCCGTCATCATCGAGTCCTGACGGGATGTAGTGTGCTGCACGGCCGGGAGCGGTGCGCTGCACGCGGATTGTATGGTGATTCCAACGCGCCGCTCAACTGCCGGCCGACGGGTATTCCGGATCCACCCGGCGCCATCACCCCGGCGCTCACGCGAACGCGCTTCGTTGACAGCGGTGGGGACGAATGGTATGGTCTCCGCCTTTGGCGAACCAGCCGGACCTGCAGACAAGCGGCAACACCTCGGCCGGAGTGCGCAACCGCGTGCAGGGCGTAGAGTCGCGATGACGATTGAAGAGCGCCGCGCCGGCGACGTCACGATCCTGGTTCTTGCGGGGAAACTGACTATCGGAGGCGGCCACGAGCTACTGAAGGAGAGGATCGCGGACGTCATCCGGCAGGGCAACGACAAGCTGTTGCTCAACCTGACCGAGGTTCCCTATGTAGACAGCGCCGGCCTTGGCGAGCTCGTCCGCACCTACACGGCCGTCAACCGCAAGGGCGGACAACTGAAGCTGCTGGGCCTGGCGAAGCGGATCAGGGACCAGTTGAGGCTCACCAAGCTGTTGACCGTCTTCGACATCGTCGAGACGGAGCAGGCGGCTCTGGACAGCTTCTCCTGACCCACCACGGTCACCGCCGAAGCATGGGGCAGGACTACTGTTCCAACGTCGCCGCCGCCCGCTCGACCTTCTCGGCCAGCCCGGCCTTGTAGGCGGCCAGCCTCTCGGCCACGCGGGCATCCGACAGGGCCAGGATCTGCGCGGCGAGCACCGCGGCGTTGACCGCCCCGGCGGCGCCCACCGACACGGTGGCCACGGGCACCCCGGGCGGCATCTGCACGGTGGCGAGCAGCGCATCCCACCCCTTGAGCGGGGACGAGTCGATCGGCACCCCGATGACCGGCAGGGCCGAGTGCGCCGCGACCACGCCGGCGAGATGCGCGGCGGCGCCGGCGCCGACGATGAACACCTTCACGCCGCCGGACGGCGCCTCGGCGATGATGCGCTGCACCCGCGCCGGCGAGCGGTGCGCCGAGGCGACCGTCATGTGCGACGTCACCCCGAGTGCGTCGAGCACCTCGACCGCCTTGCGCATGACCGGGGCGTCCGAGTTGGATCCCATCAGTATCTGTACGTCTCTCTGCATCTGTACTTCCCGTTCCGCCATCCGGCGACTGTCCTCCGTGGTTCAGGCCCGGCCGCGAACCTCGGTCGCGATCAGGGCCTTCCGTCCGATATCGGTCCGCACATGGCTGCCGTCGAACGAGATGCGCCCGACGGCGTCGTACGCCCGGGCGATGGCCTGCGGATAGCTCGCCCCGCGGGCGACGACCGTGAGCACGCGGCCGCCGCTGGTGACGATACGACCGTCCTGCAGCGCCGTGCCGGCGTGCGCCACGTGCACCCCCGGCACCGCGGCGGCGTCGTCGAGTCCCTCGATCGGCCGGCCGGTCTCGTAGGATCCGGGGTACCCGCCCGAGGCCATCACGACACCGACGTGCGGGTCCGCGGCGACGCGCCAGCGGGCGTCGCCGAGATTCCCGCGCGCCGCCCCGAGCAGCACGGCCGCGAGACCGTGCTCGACCATGGGAAGAACGACCTGCGCTTCCGGATCGCCGAAGCGCACGTTGAACTCGATCACCCGCGGGCCGGCCGCCGTGAGCATGAGTCCGACGTAGAGCACGCCGCGGTACTCGCGGCCCTCGTCGCGCAGACCGTCGAGCACCGGCGCGACGATGTCGCGCAGGACCCGCGCTTCGAGCTCGGCGTCGAAGAGCGGGCTGGGTCCGAACGCACCCATGCCGCCCGTGTTCGGCCCGGCGTCGCCGTCGAAGACGCGCTTGTGATCCTGGGCCGCCGGCAGGGCCAGGCAACGCCGTCCGTCCGCGACGACGAAGAAGGAGACCTCCGGTCCCGACAGGCACTCCTCGATGACGACGGTCGCGCCGGCCTCCCCGAAACGTCGCGCCACCATCGCCTCGCGGACGGCGGCTTCCGCGGCGGCCCGATCCGCCGCCACCGTGACGCCCTTCCCGGCCGCGAGTCCGTCGGCCTTGACGACGACCGGAAACCCGAACCGGTCTCCGGCGACCGCGGCGAGCGCCTGCCGCTCGTCCGTGCAGACCTCGAACCGCGCCGTCGGAATCCCGTGGCGCGCCATGAACGCCTTGGCGAAGGCCTTGCTCGATTCGAGCGCCGCCGCCGCCCGCGTCG
>WTGR01000701.1 GCA_011523485.1 Acidobacteriota bacterium | reverse complement strand
AACCGCAGCTTCGGTCCCGGCGCCAGCCGGCCGGTCATCCGCGGCTTCGGCGGCGATCGGGTGCTCGTCATCGAGGACGGGCTCCCCACCGGCGACCTCTCCGCCACCTCGGATCATCACGGGATGACCGTCGACCCCAACAGCGCCGAGCGGATCGAGATCGTGCGCGGGCCGGCCACGCTGCTCTACGGCTCCAGCGTCGTGGGGGGCCTCATCAACATCATCACCCCCCACGCGGCCTACCGGAACCTGCTCACGCCCCCCGAGAGCTACGGCGAAACCCTGATAGACGGCACGCGGGCGCAACTCGGCGCCGACACCGGAAGCGCGAACCGGCAAGCGGGAGCGTACGCCAACCTGCAGCACGCGCAGGGCAACATGCTGTACTGGGGCAGCGGCGCCCAACGCCGGACGGGTGACTACGACACGCCGGAAGGACCCGTCCTCAACACGGCCGCCGAGCTGACCAACGCGCGCACCGGGCTCGGCTACTTCGGGGATCGGGCCTTCGCCAGTCTCTCCCTCACGTTCGAGGACAGCCGCTTCGGACTCCCGTTCGGGGACATGTTCCATTCGCACGGGCAAGACGACGGCGGCCACGGGCACAGTCACGGGCACGACGAGGAGGAGACAGCCGGAAGCGAGGACGATGCAGCACTCGACCTCACCTCGCGACGCCGCGTCGGCCGCTTCGACCTCGGCCTGCGCAACCTGAACAACGACTTCCTGCAGGGCGTGCGCACGGGTTTCCACGTCATCGACGTGACCGACGCTCATGTCGACACCGCAGGCGGCACGGAGAATATCGATTCGCGGATCGGCAACCGCAACTTCATCAAGCGCACCCTGTTCTACCAGCGGCAGCTCGGGCGCTTCGCCGGCCGGTTCGGCACGGAATTGAAGTTCCGCGACTTCCACGCGACCGGCGCCGAGGCGCTGGCGCCGCGCACCGATCAGAGCACACTGTCGGCCTTCGGCTACGAAGAGGTGAGCTTCGGGCGCTTCCGCCTGCAGTTCGCCGGCCGCGCGGAGCGCAACGACTACAAGATCGCCGCACGCGTCGCTCCGCCCGGCCAGGACGACGCGGACGACCGCCCGGGGCCGCCCGACCCGCGCGACCGGCAGTTCCTGGGCGTATCGGCCTCGGCCGGGCTGCACGCCGACATCGGCGCCGCGACCGCGTTCGTGGCCAACCTGATGCGGTCGCATCGCGTCCCGGCACTCCAGGAGCTCTACAACTTCGGCCCGCACCTGGGCAACTTCGAGATCGGCGACCCGGACCTGGACGCGGAGACCACGCTCGGTCTCGACCTCGGCCTCCGCCACCAGTCCGGACGCGTCGGGACCGATCTGAACTTCTACGTCTACGACATCGAGAACTTCATCTTCGGGAATCACACCACCGAGGTGATGAACAACCTGCGGGTGCTGGACATCATCCAGGGCGACAGCCGGTTCGCCGGCTTCGATGCCCGCGGCAGCGTGCGGCTCGGCGGCCAGACGTGGGCGTCGCTCGGCATCGGCTATGTCGACGCGACGCTGACGTCGACGAACGAGGCGGTGCCGCGCATCCCGCCCCTGCGCGCCACGCTCAGCGTCGAGATACCCTACGGGGCATTCACGGTGAGCCCGGAACTGATGTTCGCGGCGCGGCAGGGCCGCGTGTTCCGCGACGAGACGACGACGCCCGGATACGCCGTCCTGAACCTGGACGCGTCCTACATCTGGCCGCGGCAGCACATGGCGCACGTGCTGTCGTTCACCGGTTACAACCTCACCAACGCGCTGTTCCGGAACCACATGTCGTTCATCAAGGACCTGGCCCCCGAGATGGGCCGCGGGGTCAAGCTGGGCTACTCGCTGCGGTTCTTCTAGGACCTTGTGCCGCTGAACACAGCGCGGCGCCCTTTGTGCAGCTCGATCCGACCTGCGCGCCCCCGGGGTCCGTCCAATTCCCGATGCGGCGGCATGCCGCAGTGATGTATCGTTCGCCCGTGAAGACTCATGCGGCCGCGTTCTGCCTCGGCATCTGGGTGATGGGGACGGTGTGCATCAGCATCGTCGCGATGCAGAACTTCTACACCATCGACCGACTGCTCGACGGGCCGAGCCACCCGGAATTCGCGGCATTCGTCGATAGCGCCGGCCGCGAGGAAGCGCGGAACGTTCTGCGCTACCTGTCGTCGGAGCTCAACCGGCTGTTCTTCCAGCTCTGGAACCTCGCGCAGCTCGGCCTCGGCGGCGCGGTGCTCTGGCTGGTGTGGGAGCTGCGCTCGCCCGCTGGCGGGCGGCTGCGCTGGACGGTCGCCGCGATGCTGGCCGTGGTGGTCATCCTGACAGTGGGAATCACGCCGCAGATTCTCGCCATCGGCCGCAGCATCGACTTCGTCCCGCGCGACCCGCCGCCTCCGGCCGTCGCCACGTTCGGTGTGCTCCACGCGGCGTACACCCTGCTGGAACTCGCCAAGTGCGGCGCCGGCGTCGCAGCCGCGCTGTGGCTGGGACGATCGATGTCGGCCGGCCGACATCGGGTTCAGTGAGAACCGTCGACAATCCGCGCGGCGCGCAGCAGGCCGTCGGCCGCCTGCAGCGCCTTGGCGCGCAGCCGCGGGGCCAGGTCGGGACGATCCGAAAGGTACTGTTCGACGATGGCGGCGGCGGCGGCGGTCTGATGGCCGTCGAGCGTGGTCTGGAGCCAGCTCAGGGGGAAGAAGATGTCGCCGGTGCGCTGGATCTCCTCCAGCAGGTCGAGACCCGGCCGGAGATGGACTTCCGACTCGCGTGCCCGCAGCGGATGATGCAGCCAGCGGAGTGCCGTCAGCACCCACGGCTCGCGCGCCCGGTTGGCGGGCTCGCGCAGTGAATCGAAGAAGACGTCGCGCACTTCCGGCTCGGCCGACAGCGCCGGCATGACGAACTCGAACGCGGCGCGCCGGTCCGGGTTGTCGATCCGTGCCCGCTGCGCGGCGAGGATCTCCGCGGCGTTCGCTACGCCCCGCACCGCAAGCCCCTGGGCGAGCGCCGTGAAATCCCGCTCGGCGAGCGGTACGCCGGGCACCTCCTCCTCTTCCCGCCAGATGCGCTCGAGGCGCGCCACCGCTTCCGCCGACAGCGCGACGTTGCGGTACGCGCCGAACCAGGCCGCCGCGAGGCTGCGGCTCCCCGCCGCCGCAGTACCGTCCCACAGCAGCGCCTCGATCTCCGGCGCCAGGGCCGCGCGGCGCTCCGGCGTCAGGTAGCGCCAGTACGCCGAGGTGAGGTAGCCGAGGATGCGCGAGACGTTCTGCTCGTCCGTCTCCGCCGGCAGCGCCCGCCGCGCCAGGTCGATGAGCGCTTCGGGTCCCGCGTCGCCCTCGAGGAGCGATTCCCAGAGCGACACCCAGCCGATGGCGCGCGTCAGGGGCTCGTCGATGGTCGGCAATGCGGCGAGGAGGTAGTCACGGGTACGCGGGTCGAGCGCCATCAACCCGTAGCCGAGCCCGGCGCCGTTGGCGAGCACGTAGTCGGGCGCGGGCAGTCCCGCCGCTTCCGCCACGACCGCCTCCGCGTCACGGAGGTGGACAGCCAGAGTGTTCGATTCACCGACGTCGTACCCCAACCGCAGCTCGAGCCGCTGGTTCCAGAGGCGGCCCGCCTCGGCGGGATCGGACTGCCGCACCGCCAACCGTGCGATTCCGTCTCCGTCGGTCTCCAACGCCACTTCCACCCGGGGCCGGCCGCTCTCCTCCACCCACGTCCGGCTCCAGGCCGCCAGGTCCTCCTCCGTCCGCGCGTCGAGGATCGCGATCAGGTCCGTCCAGCTCGCGTTGGCGTAGGCGTGCGCGGCCAGGTACTCGCGCAGCCCGTCACGCAATGCGTCCTCCCCGATCAGCCGTTCGAGGTGGGCGAAGACGATCGGCGCCTTCTGGTAGATGATCGCCCCGTAGAGCGTGCCCGCCTCGTTCAGGTTGTCGAGCGGCTGCCGGATCGGGTTGGCGCCAGCCGTGCGGTCGACGCCGTACGCCGCCGGGTAGTGCGCGAGCAGGAACCGCAGATCGTGGTCGACCTCCGGGAACGCCGGGTTGACGATCTTCGCCGCCAGGAAGTTGGCGAACGTCTCCTTCATCC
>WTGR01000504.1 GCA_011523485.1 Acidobacteriota bacterium | reverse complement strand
GTGACATGCCGACAACCGGATTATGCCGCGTTCGTCGTTCAAGACATTGATTTACATGTTTCTTCTCCCGACGTTATCGGCATAATCACCCGCCTTCCTGATCTTCATACCCGCTGCACGCACGGCTGAGGCTGAGCGGTTCGGCGTCGCGGTTTCGACTTTCCGCACGATCGTTTCGCCGTCGTGCCCGCAGGCATCCGCCCAAATCGTGCAATCCTGTCCGTTCCAGCTTTCATCAATGGAGGAACGACAATGTTGCAATCGGACCCGTCCGGAATCCCGCAGCCGGGGGAGGAGATGCCGGACTGGCTGCTGCCCCTGCGCAATGCATTCCTGGCCTCGCTTCTGTCGCTTGGCCTGAAGACCGTCACCGTCAGGATCTACGTTCCTGCCGTCGACTGGCTTTGCGCCGAAGCCGGACGCAGAGGACTGACCGGGCCGGACGGCATTGACGCGTCGGTTCTCGCGCAGGTCCGGGAGCCGCTGCCGGCGCGGCTCTCGGTTCACGGCCGACGCATATGGGCCTCGGTCCTGGGCCGGTTCATCGCCTGGCTCGTCAAGGAGAACGCCATCGCGGCCGCGCCGCAACCGCCGGAACCGCCGCAGACGGCCCGGGAGGCATTGATGACGGACTACGGGGCCTGGCTGCGCACCCGGTGCGGGTTGGCGCCCGGCACGATCAAGGTGCGTCAACGCAAGGCCCGCACCTTCCTGGCCGTCCGGTTCGGCGATTCGGCGCCCTGCGACCTGAACGCCATCTCCCGTGGCGACATCGTCGCGCATTTCGGGACGGCCGACGACGCCGGCCGCCCCGGCGCAAGCGGGGAGGCCACCGCGCTGCGGTCGCTGTTCCGGTTCCTTTTCGCCACCGGCCGCACCGAGCGGAACCTGGCGCCCTGCGTCCCGCGCGTTTCCAGGCCCCGGCCGCCCGCGCCGACGCGGCACCTGTCGCGCGAAGAGGTCGAGCGTGTCCTGGCAGCCGCCCAGGGAGACGGCGCCATCGCCCGCCGCGGCCATGCGATGCTGCTCGCGATGGCGCGGCTCGGCCTGCGCGGCCAGGAGATCGTCGACATCCGGCTCGACGACATCGACTGGGAGGCCGGCGAGATCCTGGTCCGCGGCAAGTGCTCCCGACCGGCGGCCATGCCGCTTCCGGTCGACGTGGGCGAGGCCGTCGTGGACTGGATCCGCCACGGACGAAGGGGACGCTCGCGGCATCTTTTCGTCAGCGTCCTGCCGCCCTTCCTGCCCTTCGCGTCCCCGGCCCCGGTCAGGAGGGCGCTGCACAATGCCCATGCGGCGTCCGGCGTCGCGCCGCCCGGGGGCGAGGTTCGCTGCCATGTCTTCCGGCATTCCCTGGCCATGGCCCTGCTGCAGGACGGAATGCCGCTGGGCGACATCGGCAACATGCTGCGCCACGAATCGGCGGAAACGACGACGGTCTACGCCCGGCACGACATCGAGGCCCTGCGCCCGCTTGCGCGTCCCTGGCCCGTGCCGCAACCCGTCGCGGAGGTCGGATCATGACGTCGCTCTCCACCCTGCTCTCGGAGTATCTCGACCATCGCCGCCGCTTCGGGGCCGACATGGCGTCGGCTGGCAAGATGCTCAAGCCGTTCGTCGCCTTTGCCGACGCCGAGGGCGCCGAACGGGTCACGACGGACCTGTTCCTGCGCTGGAAGGCCGCGTTCGGGTCGGCAGGCCCGAACACGTGGGCCACCCGGCTCGGCGTTGTGCGCAGCTTCGCGACCTGGCTGCAAGGCATTGACGAACGGCACGAAGTTCCGCCGAAGGGGCTGGTTCGGAGGCGCGGCACGCGTCCGCGGCCCTACATCTGCAGCGAGGCGGAGATCGGGCGGATCGTCCTTGCCGCAGCGGCTCTGCCGTCACCGTCGGGGCTGCGCGGCGCGACCTGCTCGACGCTGTTCGGCCTGATCGCGGTCACCGGCCTGCGGGTCGGCGAGGCGGTCGGTCTCGACGACCGGGACGTCGACGCAGTGGACGCCACCCTCCACGTCCGGCAAGGCAAGAACGGGAGAAGCCGCGTCATTCCCGTCACCCGATGCGTGGTCGACAGGCTGCAGGCCTACCAGGGGTTCCGTGACCGGGCCGTCGTCCATGCGGGCAGCGGCGCGCTCTTTCGGACCGACAGCGGCAGGCGTGCAGGCGTCTGGACAGCTCAAAGGCACTTCCGCGAGGTCGTGCAGTCGATCGGCCTGCACCCGCTCCCGCCGGGCCGCGGGCCGCGCATCCACGATCTGCGCCACACGATGGCCTCCAGAACGATTCTCGACTGGTTCCGGCAGGGGCGTGACGTGGACGCGGAGATGTACAAGCTCAGCGCCTACCTGGGGCACGCAGGTCCTTCCAGCACCTACTACTACATCGAGGCCGTGCCGGAACTGCTGGCCCTGGCGAGCGAGCGCGGCCTGCGGACCCTCGGGGACGGAGGCGCGTCATGACCGGAACCTTGCCGACGCCGCTGGCGCCGCTCGTGCAGCGGTTCTTCACCAACCGGCTCGCCAGCCAGCTCGGAGCCGGCGTCAACACGATCAGGAGCTACCGGGACAGCTTCCGGCTGCTCGTCGGCTTCGCCGAGGCGCGGTGCGGAAAGGCGCCGGAGGACATGGACGTGTCGGACATCGACGTCGACCTGGTCGCGGACTTTCTCGAACACCTCGAGAGCGAACGCGGCAACAGCGTCCGGAGCCGCAACCTGCGCCTTGCCGCCATCCGTTCCTTCTTCGGCCATGTCGCCGCAAACGAGCCCCAGGTCCTGGACCATTGCCGGAGGATCCTGCAGCTGCCGGCGAAGCGTCACGACAGGACCGCCGTGACCTGGCTCACGGAGAACGAGGTCAGGGCGCTCGTCGGCGCGCCCGACCTCGCCACGTGGTACGGGCGGCGTGACAGGGCGCTGCTGGCGCTCGCCGTCCAGACCGGCCTCCGGGTGTCGGAACTGACCGGCCTCAGGATCCGGGACGTCGAACTCGGGACCGGCGCACACGTGCGCTGTCATGGCAAGGGGCGCAAGGACCGCGCGACGCCTTTGCGGGCCGACACCGTGAAGATCCTCGAAGCCTGGGTCGACGAACGCGGCGGCGCGGAGAACGATCCGCTGTTCCCCAGCAACCGCGGCGGACCGCTCAGCCGCGACGCGGTCGAGCGCCTCGTCGCCCGGCATTGCCGGACCGCGTCGGGGACCTGCCCGTCCATCGGGGAGAAGAAGGTCACCCCGCACAGCCTTCGCCACACGGCGGCCATGACGCTGCTGCACGACGGCGTCGGCCGCACGGTGATCGCCCTCTGGCTCGGCCATGAATCGGCCGAGACGACACAGGTCTACCTGCACGCGGATCTCCGCCTCAAGGAAAAGGCCATGGAGAGGACGCGCCCGCTCGACGTCAAGTCCGGCCGGTTCAAGCCCGACGACACCCTGCTGGCCTTCCTGAAGTCGCTGTGATCATGCCGAAAACGGCGGGAGGAAAAACATGTAAATCAATGTCTTGAACGACGAACGCGGCATAATCCGGTTGTCGGCATGTTTCCAGACATGCCGATATCGGCATGTGGCGTGGAGCTCGCCGTCGCTGTCCGCGACCTGCCCGCAGTTCCGGTCCAGGCCGAGAACGCGCCCGTTGCCGGTCGGCTCCTCGACCTCGACGGCGTAGCAGACGACGGCGTGCCACTTGCCAAGCTCGCGCTTCAGGACCGCGGAGACGGGCTTGCCGTCGGGATGCGGGTTCCCGCCCCTGCGTCGCATCTTCAGCGCGCCGAAGGACGGAACGTGGAGCGTGCCGTCCCTGACCTTGACGCCGGAGACGACGGAGATGCTGTTGAAGAACGCCCTTCCCTTGAATTTCGGGAAGCCGGGCTGCTCCCCGTTCGCCGCGCGGCGGAAGAAGTGCCGGAAGGCCTCGTCGAGCCGCTTGAGAGTGCCGCGCTGGATCACCACCGCGCATTCCGCCATCTCCGGAAGGTCCCGGCGGCATTGAGTCAGGTCCTTGCACTGGTCGAAGTATGAACGGCCCTTTCCCGTCTTCCGGTGGCAGTCGACCCGTTCTTCCAGGGCGGCATTGCAGAGCTCGCGCTGCTCCTCCAGCGTCCGCTCGAGCCGGCGCCAGCTCTGCAA
>WTGR01000657.1 GCA_011523485.1 Acidobacteriota bacterium | reverse complement strand
TGCGGGCCGCCTACAAGGACATCGTCAACATCCAGGAGGCGGCGGCGCAGCTCGACGCCTCGCTGCCGCTGGTGGAGGCCATGGTGTCGACATACCGCGCGGCCATCGAGATGGGGTTCGGCGACGAGCCCAAGAGCGCGATGGTAAAGGTCTACGAGGAGCGGATGGGCCAGCAGGTCGGGACCGACCTCCGATCCGCCTGACGGCGCATGCCTGGCTCGTGGCGAACGCGCGATGCGGGGGCCTCGCCGGTCTCGGTGCCACTCGGGGTGTCGCCGCGGACTTCCAACGTCGCCGCCGGCTCTTTCGCCGGCCGCCTGCTCGCCTGGTGGGACGTCCACGGGCGGAAGAACCTGCCATGGCAGCGCGAGCGCTCGCCGTACCGGGTCTGGGTCGCGGAGATCATGCTCCAGCAGACCCAGGTGGGCACGGCTGTCCCCTACTTCGAACGGTTCCTGACGCGCTTCCCGGACGTGGAGACCCTGGCCCGGGCCGATCTCGACGAGGTGCTGCACCTGTGGAGCGGCCTGGGGTACTACGCGCGGGCGCGCAACCTCCATCGGGCGGCCGGCATCGTCGCAGGGGAGCACGGCGGTGTCCTTCCGGAGAACGTGGCGGAGGTCGAGAAGCTGCCGGGGGTCGGCCGTTCCACCGCGGCGGCGATCGTCGCGCAGAGCCACGGCCGGCGGGCCGCGATCCTGGACGCGAACGTCAAGCGCGTGCTGGCGCGCCGGCACCGGGTCGCCGGGGCGGTGTCTTCGGCGGCGACCCTCGACGAGCTTTGGCGCCTGGCGGAATCCCACACGCCGGCCGAGCGGGTGGCCGACTACACGCAGGCCATCATGGATCTGGGCGCTACGGTGTGCCGCCGGACGCGGCCGCGTTGCGTTGATTGTCCCGTGCGCGCGGACTGCCAGGCGCATGCCGCGGGCAACCCCGAGCGGTTTCCCGAGAAGCCGCCGCGCCGGCACCGCCGCCTGGAACGCAGCCGGTTCTTCGTGGTGGTCGATCCGGACGGTGCGTGTCTCGTGGAGCGGCGTCCGCCGAACGGCATCTGGGGCGGCCTGTGGTCGCCGCCGGAGCGCCCCGACGGCGAGTCGGTGAGCGCGTTCCTCGAGCAGGCCGGCATCGGCGCGGACCTTGTCGACGAAGTTCAGCAGGCCGGCGTCTTCCGGCACGGGTTCACCCACTTCGACCTGGATGTCGAGCCGGTCTACGTACGTCTCCGGGCGCGGCCGGCGGCGCTGCGCGACGGCGTGGCACGGTGGATCGATCCGGCCCGTCACCGGCTCGGCCTGTCGACCGTCGCGGCTCGGCTCGTCGGCGTGACCACGCTGTTCGACGCGCCGAAGATCGGCGCGTGATCCCGGACTCATGGGCGTGAGGGCGCTTCCCGAAGCGACGCATCGAACCGCGGTACGAGCGTTCGGCGTTCCAGCTCTCAACGGCCGTCGTCGCCGACCAACTGCTGTGCTTCGGCGTGGCCCTGTGCGGCGGCCAGACGGTACCAGCGCGCTGCTTCCACGAAATCCCGGCGTACGCCGCGGCCTTCCAGGTACATGACGCCCAGGTTGAACTGCGCCTGGACGTGGCCCTGCTCGCCCGCGCGGCGATACCACCTCACTGCTTCCACGTCGTCCTGCGGCACGCCCCGACCGCGGTCGTACATGAAGCCGAGGTTGACCTGCGCGAAGTCGTGCCCCTGCGCGGCCGCCCGCCGGAACCAGCCCGCCGCCGCGGCGTCGTCCTGCGCCACCCCGAGGCCGTCCCGGTACATCTCGCCGAGGTTGTTCTGCGCGAAGCCGTTCTCCTGCTCGGCCGCCCGCCGGAACCAGCGCACCGCCTGCTCGTCGTCGCGCGCCACCCCGTGGCCGTTCCGGTACTGGGTGCCGAGGTTGTTCTGCGCGCGGGCGTTCCCCTGCTCGGCTGCCCGCCGGTGCCACGACGTCGCGACCGCATCGTTCCGTTCCACGCCGCGGCCGGTGCTGTACAGGAACCCCAGGGCCGCCTGGCCGGGCGCGTGGCCCTGTTCGGCCGCCCGCCGGAACCACGTCACCGCGGAACGGTAGTCCTGTTCCACGCCGCGACCGTTCTCGTACCGGGCGCCAAGCTCGACTTGCGCCCGTGCGTCTCCCTCCCCGGCGGCGAGACGAAGCTGGGCGATACCGAACTCGGTGACGTCGGCCGGCGCGACGTCGGGCCGCCGCACCGTATCGACGGCGGCCGCGCACTGCACGAGAGCGAGCGCCGACAGCGAAACGACGAGCAGGCTCGCGGGCCTCACGCTGTCTCCTTCGTCTGCGCGACCGTCGGCGTTGCGGGCGCCGCGGCGCCGAGGGGGCGCCGTGGAACCTGATTCTATTCCGGCGTCAGGACCCACTGGGCGGGATCCGCGCCGCAGGGAGGCGAGGTGCGGACTCTGCGCGCCGTCGGCAGGCGCTGTTTCCGGTTGTCGACACGGGTCGGCGCGGGCGCTCGCGACTTGACTTGACCTGCCGCCGGGCGCATTCTCTGTCTCACACATCCCATCGAACGTCCGGGGAACAGATGTCCGGCGCGCGGACGTCCAAGGAGAGACGATGATGCTTTCGAGAATGCGCGGCGCAAACCGACACGCTGCCCGGCTGCTGGCCGCGGCCGCGTGCGCGGCGGCCCTGGTTCTGACCGGGGTCGGCCTGCAGGCGGAGGTGCCCGGAACGGCGACCCTGTCGGGGACGGTGACCGCCTCCGAGTCGTTCACGGCGGCGCAGGTCTACCTGCGCAACCTCGACCGGGACATGGTGTACATGGTCTACACCAACCAGGGGCGCTACCGCGCCGTCGCCCTGTTCCCGGGCGCCTACGAGGTGAGCGCCAGCACGAAGCACCTCGAGTCGGACGTTCGGACCCTGACGCTGGGCGCCGGCGACGCGGGCGAGATCGACCTCACGCTCGGCCCGCTCGCGGGCGACGCGCCCCCGCTCGTCATCCCCGCCGGCCGGACCGCGATGGAGAGCGGCAGGGCCGGGGCGTTCGAGTACGCGAGCTACGACGAGATCTACCCGCCGGGCCCCGGCAAGGAGGTCGCCGAGCAGGTCTGCATGGCGTGCCACGGCGAGAACTTCTTCCCCACGCGGCCGGGCACCGAGCGGCAATGGATGTCCTGGATCGACCACATGGTCGGCAGCACGCTCGGGGAGCAGGATCCCACGCGCTACGGGCAGGGGCTGCTGTCCTTCCGCGCGTCGATGTTCCGCTTCGGCCGGCAGGACCGCGACGATCTGCTCGCCTACGTCGTGAAGAACTTCGGGCCGGACAGCAAGCGCCGGCGCGTGGCCATCGAGCAGCAGACGCCGGTCGACGAGGAGGCCCTCGGCAAGGCGATGTACATCGAGTACTACCTCGCCAAGGACGGGCCCGACGAGGGCGTCAACGCCGAGCCGTGGGCACGGGACCGGGTCGGGCGTTACGGGCAGGACCCGCGATTCGACGCCGACGGCAACGTCTGGCTGGTCGACCGCGGCATCCCGCACAGGCTGGTGAAGCTGGATCCGCGCACGGGCGAGCAGAAGGAGTATCTCTATCCCGATCCGCGCAACGGGAACCACGAGATCCTCATCGATCCGACCGGCCTGATCTGGCTGCCGGAGCACCGCGGCCGCACCGGGGCGGCGGAGAAGCGGCTCCTCGGGTTCAATCCCGAGACCGAGACGTTCGAGTACCAGATCCCGATGGACCCCGACGACGTGGTCCGCAACCCGACCAAGTTCCTGCAGTCGCTGGCGATGGACTCGAAGGGCAACATCTACATCGGGTGGATCATGGGCGGCGCCATCAGCAAGTGGGACCGGGCGACGGGCGAGGTGTCGGTGTTCCGCATCCCGACCCCGCACGCGATCCCCTACGGCGTCATCGCCGACCGCAACGACAACATCTGGATCGCGCTCTGGAGCGGCGGCAAGATCGTCAAGTTCGACACGTCCAACAACTCGTGGACCGAGTTCACGGCGCCCACCTACCCGGGGCACACGCGGCGCCTCAACGTCGATTCGCAGAACAACATCTGGTGGGGCATCTACTCCGCCGGCAAGCGTGACGGCAAGCTCGTCAAGCTGGACCAGTCCACGGGCAAGATGACCGAGTGGTCGATCCCGCAGCAGA
>WTGR01000029.1 GCA_011523485.1 Acidobacteriota bacterium | reverse complement strand
GGATCTTCGAGCCGGAGATGGCGTAGTCGCGGTGGGCGACGGCGTTGACGATCGCCTCGTCGACGACGTCGAGGTCGTAGGGAGCGACCTGGCTCGACGGCTTGTCGGCCGGGGCCTGCATGAACCGGGCGACGAAGGCGATGCCGGCGTCGATCTGGTCGGATACCGGACCGGCGAGACGCTCCGCGTAGACCAGATCGTCGGACGACAGCCGCTTACCGCGGTAGCACGCGGCCTCGATGGATCCCGAGGCGAGCAGATCGGTCGGTTCCCTGCCGAATACGAGAAGCCCCGCGACTGTCGGCCGATCCACACCGTTCTCGTCGGCAACCGTGACCCGCGTGTTGCGGAGCAGGTCGAGCCACGGGATGGTCGGCGAGCGGCCGAAGAACGCTTCCAGCCGGTTGCGGTTGAGGTCGTCGACGGTCGCGGTGAGCACGGCCTGCTCGTCGAACACGTACTCGCGGCCCCGCTGCTGGAAGAGCCTGGCGAGCTCCGGCGGCGTGAGGTCGCGCTTGGTGGAGCCGACCCGCACGTAGTAGGGCCCGCCGGTGGTTCGATGCACGTAGAGCCCGCGCGAGACCTCCACGAGGAGCACGTGCCGGTCCGCGCCGGCGGCGTCCGGGAGCAGATCCTTGCGCAGAATCGGTCGGATCGGCGGGTCGCAGTTGTTCGTGGCGAGGTTGACGATCCAGTTCTCGACCGTATCCAGGCGCTCGACCGCAATCCCGCGCACGGCGCCGGCGTCGTCGACGCCAAGGAACACGACGCCGCCCTCCGCGTTGGCGAACGCCACCAGCTCGCTCGCGAGCTCTTCGGTATTGGGGGCCGCCACGCCTCGTTTCCCGAGGCGGACGTCCTTGAACTCGGCGCGGCCGTCCTCGCCGGCGCGCAACTGATTCAGAATCTGGTCCCTGGTATCGAACATCGAGTGCTTCGCTTCGCGTTCAGGCTTGCCGCGGGAGGCGACGCGGTGTGAACGAAGCACCATACTATCGCCGAGACGCCGAAAGCGAAGGTGGTCCTCGCGGCCGGCCGGTTCAAGAGGCGCCGGAACGCATCGGCGATCAGAGCCGCGAGCCAGGGGCGCGTTTCGTCACCGACGTCGCTCCCGCCGCGCAGACTGCGGGCCTGCGAGAATCGTCGCCGATCGCGAGGTCGGTGAGGAGATCCGCCAGATCCGGAGGTCGCCGGCCGAGCGATTGCAGGACGACCGCGAGCAGATCGTCGACGTAGGCACTTCACGATGCGCCGGTGACGCTGGCACGCAATTCGTCCGTGACCCACTGGTTGAAGCTCTTTCCGTCGGCGGCCGCTGCTTCCACAATGGCCGCGTGCAACGCCGGCGGGACGCGCAAGTGGAACTTGCCGGAGAACTGCCGCCGGGGCTCGACGCCGTCTTCCCGGCACATGTCCAGAAAAACCTTCAGTGACGCGGCTCCCTCGCGCCGCAGCCCGGCGACCTCCGGTGCGTAGAAATCCGCGCCACCGTTCAGGCCCACGAACTCGCCTCGAAACAGGTCGATGTCGGGATCGAATTGAATGATGGCGCGGTAGCCCTCGATCTCCATCGTGTTTCTCATGGTTCCACTCCGTTGTGCCTCAGCCAGTCGCGGATGCTCGCTACAGCGCCTTTGTCCGTGTCGGGGCTCGGGTGTGGACGGTGGAAGACGCGCCGGTCGCCGAACAACCGCACGCCGACGCGGGAGCCATGCCGCTCGCTGACTTCGGCGCCCAACTCGATGAACAGCACCTGGATGTGTGGCCGCCCGAGGCTACGAGCAAGAGAAAGCCCCAAGGGCTCGGCCTCACTCGTGATGACCGGACTGAAATCGGCCCGGGAGTGTGGCGTACTGCCAAGGGGCGAATCTCTGGATTCTGCGAGGTGATGCCGGCTGCGTCAAGAGGGAATCCTGCAAGAGCGAATCCTGGTAGGGGGATCGGCTGCTATTCTCCCGCATGGAGAAGGTCCGCATCGACGCCCGGCTGCCAGCCGCGCTTGCCGACCAGGCGCGGGCGTTCGTCGCCGAGGGGTGTGCGACGGACTTGGACGAACTGCTCGCGGAAGCCCTTCGGCGTTTCCTCGAGTCCCACGCCCCGGAGTTGACCTACGCGTACATGAAGGAAGATGTCCAATGGGGACTCCGTGGGAACGACTGACGCAGTCGACGGCGTCGGCTGTCTCGATCTCCTGAGCGCTTTCTCCCAGGTGCCCCGCGCCGCCGCATCGGCAACAACACGGCGCGCATCGCCCGAGCCGAAGCAAACATGACGACTCACACTGACGAGCGAGCCCACGTTGAGAGAACGGGTGTGGTCGCGATGGACTTGCCGTCCGCGGAAGCGTTCCCGCTGTTCAGTGCCGAGGGGGAACGGCGCTGGGTGGCAGGCTGGGACCCGTGCTACGTGCATCCGAACGAGCCGGGCGCCGGAGAAGGCGTCATTTTCCGGACCACCAACAAGGGCGTGGGAACCGCGACGTGGATCCAGACGCGGCATGATCCCGCCACCGGCGTCGCGTCGTTCGTGTACATGGTTCCGGATCACCACGCAGCCATGGTGGACGTACAGGTGATTCCCGAAGGCGAAGCCCACAGCCGAGCGACCGTGAAGTACCGCATGACATCACTGTCGTCCGCCGCGGACGACTTCGTTCGCGCGTTCGGCGAGACCTTCGACGACTACCTGGGTGACTGGGCCGAGGCGATTCGGCGACACATCGTGGAGGGTGTCTCACTGCGGCGATGAACGGATACCGTGCGGATTCCGGTGTGTTCGTCACGACATGGTTCCGCGGGAACCCGCTTCACGCTGCGCCGGTGACCGTGGCACGCAATTCGTCCGTAACCCACTGGTTGAGGCTCTTTCCGTCGGCGGCCGCTGCTTCCACGATGGCCGCGTGCAACTCCGGCGGGACGCGCAAGTGGAACTTGCCGGAGAACTGCCGCCGGGGCTCGACGCCGTCTTCCGGGCACATGTCCAGAAGAACTTTCAGCGACGCGGCTCCCTCGCGCCGCAGCCCGGCGACGTCCGGTGCGTAGAAATCGGCGCCACCGTTGGAGCCCTGCCGCTCGCTGACTTCGGCGCCCAACTCGATGAAATCGAGCCCCTCCTGCCCTATCGACGTGCTGGTGAGCACGAACGGTCGGAACGGGCTGTTGAACGCGGCACGGACGGCGTCCTGGCTGATTTGCTCGCCGTCGTCCCGTGCGACCGTGGCCGAAGCGTAGCGCGAACACGGTGCGGACGCGGATCTCGTCTCGTTCGACGGTGGCGCCGGATTCTCCTTGCTCCGCCCGGAAGAACTCGGCGTGGACGCGCGCGCGCGCCGGGTGCACCACCTGGACCGACCGCGACCGACAGCGTCTCTACGCGTCGCATCCGGTGGCAATCGCCAACGCGCGGCACAACTGGCGCATCTTGTCCGGACCAAGGGCGCCGACGTAGCCCTTGAGTTGATTCCGGGGTACCGTGAAGAGATTGCACAGGTTGACGCACGACGCCTGCTTCAGACCTTCCTCCAGGCCGACGGATACCTCGGTCGGCGCTCCACGCGAGGTGGACGACACGGAAGCCACGGTCACCGTGTGCAGGAGAGGTATCAGAGACGACCGGCTGATGACCACGACCGGGCGGCGCTTGTCCGGATGCGGCCGGTGCAGACGCCAGATCTCGCCGCGATTCACTCCGGCGGCCATTCCTGCGCGTCCATCAGGTCGCTGATCTCCTCCAGCAGCTCGTCGGCGTGTCCGGCGTAGGCGTTCCTGAGCTGCTCATCGATCTCCCGTCGATGTCGGGCGCGCAGGTACATCTCGATCGCCGAGCGGATGAACGCCGACCTGCCCCGTTGGCGGACCTCGGGGTCCGCGTCGATGCGGCGCAGGAGCTCCATGTCCATCGAGATCTGGACGGGTCGAGCCGGCATATTGGCATCCTACCACCTGTTCTTGGTGGCTCTATTGTTGACCAACGGGGGCAACTACTCGACCCGCAGCGCCGTCAGGCTCGACCCGAACGGCCCGCCGCGCAAGGTTGTCCGGCTGCCACAGCGCGGTCTCCGGCCGCGGAAACGCGAAACCCTGGGGATATCGGCGGTCTCGTAGCTCTCGGTGAGTTCCGAGATAGACGGGAACTCGGGCGGC